>JBGSUY010000597.1:0-18278 GCA_041753195.1 Chromatiaceae bacterium | reverse complement strand
GCCAAGGACTGGGCCCGGGCGGACGGGATCCGCGATGAGCTCGCCGCTGCCGGTGTCATCCTGGAGGACGGCCCTGGCGGGACCACGTGGCGGCGGGGCTGACGACGAGCACCCGAAGGCGCCCCGAGGTGCCGACCTCAGGTCCAGGGGTTGACCAGGCTCAGGCCTTCGAGGACGTCGAAATCCCGAATGTTTCGGGTGGCCAGGGTTGCCGCATGTTGGCGAGCGACCGCGGCGATCTGCGCATCCTCCACCGTGATTGGTCGTCCCAGCCGCTTGGACTGCTCGATGATGGTCGCGTAGTCGAGGAGGGTCATTCCTCGGCCGGCCCAAGGTCCGGAGGGGGCCGTGGCAGGGTGCGCGAGGGTAAGGGCAGCTCCCCGCCGGCGTTGGCGGCAAGGATTTGCTGGCAGATCCTGGTGCCTAACCCGCCCTCGTTTCCCGGCGGGAGCAATGCCTCGCGCAGGATACGCCGAGCCTCCTCCTCCATTGAGACGCCGTGCTTCGCGGCCCGAACCCGGAGTCGAGCCTTGAGTGGCTCCTCGATATTTCGGACCGTGATCGCCGCCATGGACCTCTCGACTCCAATGTCTGCATTGCCAGCAATGTAGTCAGCGATTGCGACGAGGGCAAGGCCCTCGCGGCTCCAGGCGACTCGGCTACCAACCGCGCTCTAACAGTGGCTTCAGGAAGCGCCCCGTGTGGGAGCGGGGATCGGTCGCGATATGTTCCGGGGTCCCCACCGCGATCACCTCTCCCCCCTTGTCACCCCCCTCGGGCCCCAGGTCGATGATCCAGTCGGCGGTCTTGATCACGTCCAGATTGTGCTCAATGACCACAACGGTGTTGCCGTGGTCCCGAAAGCGGTGGAGCACGTCCAGGAGCTGCTTGACGTCGTGGAAGTGGAGCCCCGTGGTGGGCTCGTCCAGGATGTAGAGGGTGCGGCCCGTGTCGCGCTTACTGAGCTCGCGGCTCAACTTCACCCGCTGGGCCTCGCCGCCCGACAGGGTGGTCGCGCTCTGGCCCAAGCGCACATAGGCGAGGCCTACGTCCATCAGGGTCTGGAGCTTGCGATGGATCACCTGCACCGGGGCGAAGAATGGTAGGGAGTCCTCGATCGTCAGGTTCAGTACCTCGTCGATGGTCTTACCCTTGTAGCGGATCTCCAGCGTCTCGCGGTTGTAGCGACGGCCCTTGCAGGTGTCGCACTGGACATAGATGTCAGGCAAGAAGTGCATCTCCACCCGGATGAGCCCGTCCCCCTTGCAGGCCTCGCAGCGACCCCCCTTGACGTTGAAGCTGAAGCGGCCCGGCCCGTAGCCCCGGGAGCGGGCCTCGGGCACCGAGGCGAAGAGATCCCGCACCATGTTGAAGAGCCCCGTGTAGGTGGCGGGGTTGGAGCGGGGGGTGCGGCCGATGGGGCTCTGATCGATGTCCACCACCTTGTCGAAATGACCCAGTCCCTCGACGGCCTGATGGCGCGCCGGGCTCAGGTTGGCCCCATTGAGCAGCCGGGCCGCCACCGGGAACAGGGTGTCGTTGATCAGGGTGGATTTGCCGGAGCCCGAGACCCCGGTGATGCAGCAGAAGGACCCCACCGGGATGGCCACGTCCACCGCCTTTAGGTTGTTTCCCTGGGCCCCCAGGACGCGGAGCTGGTGCTCAGGGTCCGGCGGGTTGCGCCGCTGCGGTATGGCAATGCGCAGATTGCCGGACAGGTAGCGGCCGGTGAGTGAGGCAGGGTTGGCGGCCACCTCGGCGGCGGTCCCTTCGGCGACGATCTCCCCCCCATGGACGCCCGCCCCAGGCCCCAGATCCACCACACGGTCCGCGGAGCGGATCGCCTCCTCGTCGTGCTCCACCACGATGACGGTGTTGCCGATGTCGCGCAGATGGGTGAGGGTGCGCAGCAGCCGGGCATTGTCCCGCTGGTGCAGGCCGATGGAGGGCTCGTCCAGGATGTACATGACGCCCACCAGGCCGGCCCCGATCTGGCTCGCGAGCCGGATGCGCTGGGCCTCGCCCCCGGAGAGGGTCTCGGCGCTGCGCTCCAGGGTGAGGTAGTCGAGCCCGACGTCCGCCAGGAATCGCAGCCGTGTGGCCACCTCCTTGATGATCTTGCTGCCGATCTCGCCCCGCTGTCCGGGCAGGGTCAACCCCTCGAACCAGTGGAGTGCCTCGCCCACCGGCAGGGCCGAGACCGCGGGCAGATTGTGGTCCCCCACGAAGCAATGGCGCGCCGCCGTGTTGAGCCGGGTGCCCCCGCAGGCGGGGCAGGGCTTGAGCGAGATGTAGCGCGCCAACTCCTCGCGCACCGTGCTGGAGTCGGTCTCCCGGTAGCGCCGCTCCATGTTGCGGATGATCCCCTCGAAGGGGCGGAGCTTCCCGCTACCGTGCTCGTGGGGGAGCTTGAGCTTGATCTTGTCCTTGCCCGAGCCGAAGAGGACGACGTCGCGGACCTGCTCCGGCAGGTCCGTCCAGGGGATCTCCGGGTCGAACCCGTAGTGGGCCGCGAGCGCGCGGATCATCTGGAAGTAATAGGCGTTGCGCCGGTCCCAGCCCCGGACCGCCCCTCCGGCCAGGCTGAGCTCCGGGTGGACCACCACCTTGGCGGGGTCGAAGAACTGCTCCACCCCCAACCCGTCGCAGCTCGGGCAGGCCCCCGCCGGGTTGTTGAAGGAGAAGAGCCGGGGCTCCAGCTCCGGGATGCTGTAACCGCAGATGGGGCAGGCGAAGTTGGCGGAGAAGGTGAGCTCCGGGCGCTCCACCGCCCCTTCGGAGGGATCGATGGGGGCGATGCGGGCAATGCCGCCGGACAGCGCCAGGGCGGTCTCGAAGGACTCCGCCAGGCGGAGGGCGAGGTCTGGGCGCACCCGGAAGCGGTCCACGACGACCTCGATGTCGTGCCGTTTCTTCTGGTCCAGCTCCGGCGGTGAGTCCAGCTCAACGATGGCCCCGTCGATACGGGCCCGCACGAAGCCCTGCGCATGGAGCTCGGCGATCAGGCGCTGGTACTCCCCCTTACGGGCCGAGACCACGGGGGCCAGCAGCATGAGGCGCTCCCCCTCGGGCAGGGCCAGGACCTGATCCACCATCTGGGACACCGTCTGGGCCTCGAGGGGCTCCCCATGCTCTGGGCAGCGGGGCGTTCCCACCCGGGCGTAGAGCAGACGCAGATAGTCGTGGATCTCGGTGATGGTGCCGACGGTGGAGCGGGGGTTGTGGGAGGTGGTCTTCTGCTCGATGGAGATGGCGGGGGAGAGGCCCTCGATGTGGTCCACATCCGGCTTGTCCATCACGGAGAGGAACTGCCGGGCATAGGCCGAGAGCGACTCCACGTAGCGGCGCTGGCCCTCCGCGTAGATGGTGTCGAAGGCTAGCGAGGACTTGCCAGAGCCCGAGAGGCCCGTCAGCACGATGAGGCGGTCCCGCGGCAGGTCCAGATCGATGCCCTTGAGATTGTGGGTGCGGGCGCCGCGGATGCGAATGCTGTCCATGGGCTTCTGCGGCTTCCCCCTTGAGACGCCTGAGAGGCGCTGCTGCCCGATCGGGCGAAGCTGGTATTATGCGAAGCCTTGCCTCAAGCGCGCAAAGCACATTAGGCCGTGAGCCCCGAGAAGACGCCGATACCGCCCCTGACACCCAGCGAGCGCCGTGCCGCCGCCGGTCTCGCCGGTATCTATGGCCTGCGGATGCTGGGGCTCTTCCTGATCCTGCCCGTGTTCGCCCTCTATGCGGACGACCTCGCCGGCGCGACACCGCTCCTGGTGGGTATCGCCATCGGGGCCTACGGGCTCACCCAGGCGATCCTCCAGATCCCCTTCGGCATGCTCTCAGACCGCATCGGACGCAAGCCGGTGATCTACGGCGGGCTCGCCGTCTTCGTCCTTGGGAGCCTGGTGGCGGCGCTCGCCACCACCATCGAGGGGGTGATCCTGGGCCGCGTGATCCAGGGCGCCGGGGCCGTCTCGGCCGCGGTCACTGCCCTCACCGCGGATCTCACACGGGAAGAGGTGCGCACCCGGGCCATGGCGGGGATCGGGGTGAGCATCGGGCTCTCGTTCGGACTCGCCCTGGTCCTGGGGCCGGCCATCGCCCGGGTCTGGGGGCTCTCGGGGGTCTTCTGGGCCACCGCCGGGCTCGCCTTCGGCGGTATCCTGATCCTGTGGCTGGTAGTGCCCAATCCGGACCGAAGCTCGATCCATCGCGACGCGGAGCCGGTGGCGAACCAGCTGCTCGGGGTGCTGCGCGA
This sequence comes from Chromatiaceae bacterium, assembly GCA_041753195.1. Taxonomy (GTDB): domain Bacteria; phylum Pseudomonadota; class Gammaproteobacteria; order Chromatiales; family Chromatiaceae; genus Thiodictyon. The sequence continues at coordinate 14,026 of JBGSUY010000597.1, read as the reverse complement.
CCGTCAGCTGCTGCGCCTGGACTTTGGGATCTTCTCCCTGCACGTCCTGATGACCGCCCTGTTCCTGGTCATCCCCAGGACCATCGTCGACGCGGGGGTCCCGGCGGAGGACCATTGGACCGTCTATCTGCCGGTGCTGGTGGCGTCCTTGCTGTGCATGGTCCCCTTCATCATCCTGGCGGAGGGGCGGGGGCGGATCAAGCCGATCTTTCTGGGGGCCATCGGCGTTCTCGGGGGCACCGCCGTCGGGTTTGCCATTTGGGGCGCCGAGCTGGTGCCCCTGCTGATCCTGCTGGCGCTCTTCTTCACCGCCGTCAATCTGCTGGAGGCCCTGCTGCCCTCCATCGTCTCCAAGATCGCCCGGGCGGGTGCCAAGGGCACGGCCATGGGGGTTTATTCGACCTCCCAGTTCCTGGGTGCCTTCCTGGGCGGGACCCTGGGCGGCGCCGCCCATCAGGTCTTCGGCGCCCCTGGTGTTGCCATCTTCGCCGCCGTCTGCGCTGGTCTTTGGCTGATGGCCGCCGCCACCATGGCGGCGCCCGAGCGCGTGCGCAGCCAGGTCATCCGGCTCAGCCCCAACCTCTGGGATCGGGATACCCTGGAGTCTCTTGGGATCCAGCGGCAGCTTCTGGCCATCCCCGGCGTGCGCGACGCCCTGGTGGTCCCGGAGGAGGGGGTGGCCTACCTCAAGGTGGACAGTCGCGAGCTGGATTCGGCAAGATTGCAGGCCTTTTCCGCTTAAGACGGCGCGCCGCGCGCCGCTTCATCAATGCTGGCCCGCCGCGGCGGGTGCGAGGGATACCATGTCGAGAGGCGTCAACAAAGTCATCCTGATCGGCAACCTGGGGGCCGACCCGGACGTCCGCTATATGCCGAGCGGCGATGCCGTGGCCAATTGCCGCATCGCCACCAGCGAGGCGTGGAAGGACAAGCAGAGCGGTGAGCTCCACGAGCGTACCGAATGGCACAACGTGGTCTTTTTCGGCCGGACGGCCGAAACGGTCAAGCAGTACGTGCGCAAGGGATCAAAGATCTACGTCGAGGGGAAGCTCCGCACCCGCAAGTGGCAGACCCAGGACGGCCAGGACCGCTATACCACGGAGGTGGTCGTGGATATCAGCGGGACCATGCAGATGCTGGACAGCCGACCCGGTGGCGGATCCTCGGTCCCCTTCGACGACGCCCCTAGGGCCGCGACGAGCACCGGAGGCGGTCGTGCCGCCCCGTCCCAGGTTGGCGATCCGGGACCCGGCTCCGCGCCCGCGGATTTCGACGACGATATACCTTTCTGAGCCCCCAGAATGCGGATCCCCGGGCCAAGCCGTCCCCTCGTCGAGGAAGGCGCCGAATAGTCCTTTGCCGCGGGTCGGTGAATGGGCGAAGCGCTCCATGTCGGGGTCCCTGACCCACTGAATCTCGGAGTCTTGTAATGCGTAGACTACTGGTCACCGGCGGTGCCGGATTCATCGGCGGAAACTTCATCCACTTTTTGATGGACGAAACCGACTGCCAGGTGATCAATCTGGATAAGCTCACCTATGCCGGGAACTTAGACACCCTGGTTCCACTGGCGGGCAACCCTCGCCATGTGTTCGTCCAGGGCGACATCGGAGACCAGGGCCTGGTGGCGCGGCTACTGCGGGATTACGAGGTGGACACGGTGGTCAACTTCGCCGCCGAGAGCCACGTGGACCGCTCCATCGACGGCCCCGCGGAGTTCGTCACCACCAATGTCGTGGGAACCTTCAACCTGCTCGACTGCGCCCGCGCCCACTGGTCCGGACTTGGTAGCCAGGGCAAGGCCGCCTTCCGCTTCCTACATGTCTCCACGGACGAGGTCTACGGCTCGCTGGGTGCCTCCGGCCTCTTCACCGAGACCTCCCCCTACGCGCCAAACTCGCCCTATTCGGCCTCCAAGGCGGCCTCGGATCACCTGGTGCGTGCCTGGTTCCACACCTATGGATTACCGGTGCTGACCACCAATTGCTCGAACAACTACGGGCCTTACCAATTCCCGGAGAAGCTGATCCCGCTGATGATCATCAAGGCGCAGCGGGGCGAGTCGCTGCCGATCTACGGGGATGGGGGCAATGTCCGTGACTGGCTATACGTGATGGATCACTGCCGTGCCATCTGGCGGGTGCTGGAGGGGGGCACGCTGGGGGAGGTCTACAACGTGGGCGGTAACAGTGAGCGCACCAACCTCCAGGTTGTCGATACCCTATGCGGCCTGCTCGACGAGCTCTTGCCGGACTCCCCCCACCGCCCCCACGAGCGTCTCAAGACCTTCGTCGCGGACCGCCCTGGACATGATCGCCGCTATGCCATCGATGCATCCAAGCTCAAGCGCGAGCTGGGCTGGGAACCCCGGGAGACCTTCGAGTCGGGGATGCGGCGCACCGTCGCCTGGTATCTCGACAATCCCCTTTGGCTGAGTCGGGTCACCGACGGCAGCTATCGGGGCGAACGCCTCGGCTCGGCGACCTGAGAGGGCGAAACCATGAATCGCAAGGGCATCATCCTCGCCGGGGGCTCCGGCACCAGGCTCTACCCCCTCACCCGGGCGGTCAGCAAGCAGCTCCTGCCCGTCTACGACAAACCCATGATCTATTACCCTCTGTCCACGCTAATGTTGGCGGGGGTGCGCGACATCTTGATTATTTCGACGCCGCGGGATCTGCCCCAGTTCGAGTCCCTGCTTGGAGACGGCTCCCAATGGGGCGTCCGACTCACCTATGCCGAGCAACCCCACCCTGGCGGCCTGGCCCAGGCCTTCCTGATCGGCAAGTCCTTCGTGGCCGGCGACCCCTCTTGCTTGATCCTGGGGGACAATATCTTCTACGGACACGGCCTGGTCGAGCAGCTCAAGGCGGCCGCCGCCCGGGAATCCGGGGCCACCGTCTTCGGCTACTGGGTCTCGGATCCGGAGCGCTACGGGGTGGCAGAGTTCGACCGGGACGGCCGTGTGGTGGGCCTGAAAGAAAAGCCCAGGGACCCCAAGTCGAATTGGGCGGTGACCGGGATCTATTTCTATGATGGCAAGGTGTGCGAGCTGGCCGAGACACTGGAGCCCTCGCCACGAGGCGAGCTGGAGATCACGGAGCTCAACATCCGCTATCTCGAGCGGGGCGAACTGCGCCTGGAGCGGATGGGTCGCGGCACCGCCTGGCTCGATACCGGCACCCACGACTCCCTGATTCAGGCGGGCGAGTTCATCGAGACCATCGAAAAGCGCCAGGGACTCAAGGTCTGCTGTCCGGAGGAGGTCGCCTACAACAACCGTTGGATCGATGAGGGTCAGCTGCGCGCCATGGCCGAGGAGCTCCGAAAGAGCGGCTACGGGGACTACCTGTTGGGGCTGCTGCAGCGGAGTTGGCCCTCATGAAGGTGATCGAGACACGCATCCCCGGCGCAATCATCATCGAGCCTAAGGTCTTCGGCGATGAGCGGGGCTTCTTCTTCGAGGCCTACCGCAGTAACCGCTATGTGGAGCTGGGTATCCCGGAGCATCTGGTCCAGGACAACCAGTCCTTCTCCCGCCGGGGAGTGCTCCGGGGGCTGCACATACAGCACCCCTTCGGCCAGGGCAAACTGGTTCAGGTGCTGCTGGGGGAGGTCTTCGACGTTGCGGTGGACGTGCGCCGGGGCTCCGCAACCTTCGGTCAATGGGTCGGCGTCACCCTCTCCGGCGAGAACAAGCGGCTGTTCTGGGTCCCGCCCGGCTTTGCCCACGGCTTCCTGGTCACCAGCGAGTCGGCGCTGTTCGTCTACAAGTGCTCCGATTACTATCACCCCGAGGCTGAGTTCAGCGTGCGCTGGGACGACCCGGCGATCGGCATCGACTGGCCCCTGGACGGGGCGCCGGAGCTCTCGAAGAAAGACCAAGAGGCCGCGACCCTGGCGGACATCCCGGCCGACCGACTCCCCGCCATCGAGGACTATCCATGACCGACCGGACCAAGGCCTTCCTGCGGCCACGCATCCTCTTGATCGGGGCCAACGGCCAGGTGGGCTGGGAGCTGCGGCGCACCCTTGCGGGGCTGGGGGAGGTGATCGCCGCTTCCATAGAGGGCGGTTACGGCCCCGCGGTGGACCTGCTGGACCAAGGCCTGCTGGCCAAGCTGGTGGAAGAGTCCAAGCCCGACGCGGTGGTTAATGCCGCCGCCTACACGGCGGTGGACAAGGCGGAGACCGATCGCGACATCGCCAAGCGCATCAACGTGGACGCGGTGGGGGAGTTGGGGGCCCTGTTGGCGGCCCGGGCGATCCCTATCATTCACTATTCGACGGACTTCGTGTTCGACGGTACCGCCCAGTGTCCCTACACGGAGGCCGATGCCCCGGCACCGCTCAATGTTTACGGTGAGACCAAGCTGGGGGGCGAGCAGGCCCTGCTTGAGTCAGGTGCCCCTGCGCTCGTCTTCCGCACCAGCTGGGTCTATGGCGCCCGGGGGGCCAACTTCCTGCTGACCATGCTGCGGCTCTTCAAGGAGAACGACGAGCTGCGCATCGTAGACGACCAGATCGGCTCCCCGACCTGGAGCCGCATGCTGGCGGAGATGACGGCCCTGGTCCTTTACCGGGTTCTGAGGGGCGACCTGGACCTCAGGGAGGTCGGTGGTCTCTACCACCTCACGGGCTCGGGGCAGGTGAGCTGGTTCGGGTTTGCAAGCGCCATCCTGGCCCGTACCGGACTCGCCTGCCGTCTGATCCCCATCCCGTCCTCCGATTATCCGGCCCCCGCCAAGCGTCCCGCCTATTCGGTGCTCGACAACACCAAATTCCAGCAGACCTTCGGCCTCGTGATGCCGGACTGGCGGGAATCCCTGGATCAGTGCCTGGAGCTATTACCTGGCTAGCGGCCGTGGCGCCCGCGCCACTCCGAAAGGGTAAGGTGCCGCCGGCATGCCCGTTTTCGTCACCCCGCCCCTCTCCCAAGGTGGAGCGGGCGGAAAGTAGTGGGCCAGGCGCGACTGTTCGGGTAAAGGCGCGGCGCGCACCCAACCCAGAGGACCTGCGCCGCCGCTCTGTACCCTGTACCCTGTACGCTTTACCACGGATAGCGGCCGCTGGCGCGGCTGCTGCCGCCTGCTTGATGGAGGGGTTCCCGCATGCAGATTCGGCTCGGTTACGAGTTGACCTATGAGTGTCCGAAGCCGACACCCATGATCCTGACGCTGAACATCCATTTCAGCCGGGTCTCCGACCTGGTCATGCCGGACCACATCATCACCAACCCACCGATCCCGATCACCGCCTACCGCGACGGATTCGGCAATTGGTGCAGCCGGATCGTCGCACCGGCGGGCACCATCTGTATTTCCACCAATGCACTCATCAACGACAGCGGATTGCCGGACCTGGTCGAACCAGCTGCCCCTCAGCACGCCGTGGAGGACCTGCCCGAGGAGACCCTCGTCTATCTGCTCGGCAGCCGCTACTGTGAGACCGATCGGCTCTCCGATACGGCCTGGGCCCTCTTCGGACAGACGGCGCCCGGATGGCCGCGGGTCAAGGCTATCAGCGATTTTGTGCACGGACACCTCAGCTTCGGCTATCACCATGCCCGGGCCACCAAGACGGCGCTGGAGGCCTACCACGAGCGCACCGGCGTGTGCCGTGACTTTACCCACCTGGCCATCACCTTGTGCCGGTGCATGAACATTCCCGCGCGCTACTGCACGGGCTATCTGGGTGACATCGGGGTCCCCCCCACGCCCGAGCCCATGGACTTCTCCGCCTGGTTCGAGGCATACCTGGGCGGACGCTGGCACGTATTCGATCCGCGGAACCAGGTCCCGCGGATCGGGCGAGTGTTGATCGCCCAGGGCCGGGACGCGGCGGATGTGCCTTTGAGCAATACATTCGGCCCGAATGTCCTCAAGGGATTCAAGGTCTGGACGGACGAGGTCAAGGGTCAGGCGATGGGCTGAGGGGTGCCATGGCGACGCGCTTCACGCGAGGGCCGGACTCGTTGGAGTCGGGTGCCCGCCCGATCACCGGCTCCTGGCTCGGGCCCGATGAGCCCCCCGCCGTCGAATTGGTGAATGCCGAGGGGTCGGGCAGTGCTGTGCTGGTCTGCGACCACGCATCCAATCGGGTCCCCCGGCGGCTCGGCACCCTGGGGCTCGATGCGGCTGCCCTGGCCGATCACATCGCCTGGGATCCGGGTGCGGCGGAGGTGGCGCGCCGCCTCTCCGCAGATCTCGATGCGCCCCTGGTGTTGAGCGGCTATTCGCGACTGGTCATCGACTGCAATCGACCCCTCGGCAACGCCCAATCCATCGCGGATCAGAGCGCCGGAGTTCCCGTACCGGGCAACCGTGCCATGTCGGCCCCGGATCGGACGGTGCGCATCGATGCCCTGTTTCGTCCTTACCACGACGCCATCGCTCGGCTACTCGACGGCCGACCCCATCGAGCGAGTCTGTTGCTCAGCATCCACAGCTTCACGCCGGTCCTCGACGGCCAGACGCGACCCTGGCCGGTCGGCGTGTCCTATTGGCGCGACCCGCGGCTGGCCGCGCTCCTGCGCGAAGGGCTCTCCCAGGGCATGGAATCCGCCGTCGGGGACAACCAGCCCTACCCGATCGACGAGGCGATCGACTACACGGTCCCCGTGCATGGCGAGGGCCGCGGCTTGCCGAGTGTGATGATCGAGATCCGGCAGGATGGGATTCGCGGTCTCGCGGGGGCCGCGGTCTGGGCGACTCGATTGGCGCAGGCCTATCGGCGGATCGAGGCGGAGGCCCTGAGCCTCTGCGCGTCCTAGGGAGACCGCACGGCCCTGTACCTCGGGAATCCGTGCCTCAGACAGAGGGCGCAGGGCGCCCAAGCAACTGGCCCGGAACTCGCTCAGCGCAAATTCTTCTTGTAGGTCGGGATCACCGCATTCTTGGCCTTGGAGAAGTTGGCGAACTCCATGGTGACGCTGGCCAGTTCGACGCCCTTGAAGTCCGCGTCGGTCACGTCCGCCCGGCGCAGGATGGCGCCCCCGAGGACCGCGTTGGTGAAGTCCACCCCGGTCAGATTGGCGTTGCGAAAGTTGGTGTCCTGAGCCGAGCAATTGCGCAGCTTGGCCCCGCGCAGATCGGCACCCTCGAAATTGGCCAGGTTGATGACGGTGAAGCCGCCGGGAAAGGTGCTAGTGAGGTCTGCCTCGTGGAGGCTGGCCCGGGCCAGGTTGGCGTCGTTCAGGTGACAGTCCCGCAGGTCTGCCCCGCACAGATTAGTCTCCCGGAGGTTAGCCTTTATGAACAGTGCCTTGGGTGCCACCACATGGCACAGATTGGCTCCGTTGAAGTCCGTGCCGCGCATATCGGCGTTGGTTAGGTTGGCACCCTGGAGATTAGCCAACCGTGCCTCGCTGTTGCGCAGATCCGCACCGGAGAGGTCGGCGCGGGAGAGGTCGGAGCCGCTCAGAAGTGCGGCACGGGAGGGATGCTCCGATCCCATGCGGGCGCGGGTCAGGTTGGCGCCGCCGAGCCTGGCGTCCTTGAGATGGGCCCCCACCAGGACGGCGTCCGTCAGGTTGGCGCCGGAGAGGTCCGCGCCCAACAGGTCGCTTGACTCCAGGTTGGCCCTGCTCAGGTCCATGCCCCGCAGATCCGCCCCATTGAGCTGCATGTCCCGCAGGTCCGCACCCACAAGCGAATCGCTCTCGACCGTCTCCAGCACCAGCCCTGTCTCGCGATGTTTAATCTCGACCATGATTGCCCCCTTCCGATTTGTGGCGAAACTTGAGTAGGCGACGGCCCTCCCCGACACGGAATCTGAGGGTAGCATCGACCTGCCTGACCCTAAATTTACCAGAACCCGCGACGGTCGGATCGGGGATGGCCCCGAATTGGCTTCCGGCGGGGCCCATCCATCGACACTCTGGTGCGCCGTCGATACCATCGCTGGGGTAATTCTGCGTTCGCGGGGTGAGTCCGCGTAACGGTCACGGTATCTACCCGCCACAACACCAACAATGGACCACCGAAGGAGACCCCATGAAGATCGAGACCCTGGCCATCCACGCCGGCTTCGAGCCCGACCCCACCACCAAGGCGGTGGCCACCCCCATCTATCAGACGACTAGCTACGCCTTCGACGACTCCCAGCACGGGGCGGACCTGTTCGACCTCAAGGTGGTAGGGAACATATACACCCGCATCATGAACCCCACCAGCGACGTTCTGGAGCGGCGGGTGGCGGCGCTGGAGGGAGGGGTAGGGGCCCTGGCCCTGGCCTCCGGCATGGCGGCGGTGACCTATGCCGTCTTCACCATCGCCCAGGCGGGGGACAACATCGTCTCCGCCTCTACACTCTACGGCGGCACCTACAACCTGTTCGCCCACACATTGCCGCGGCTCGGCATCCAGGTGCGCTTCGCCGCTCCCAACGACATCGACGGCATGGCGCGCCTGATCGATGGCGGTACCCGGGCGGTTTTCTGCGAGTCCATCGGGAACCCGGCCGGTAACGTGGCGGATCTGCGGGCGATCGCGGATATGGCCCATGCCCACGGGGTGCCGGTGATCGTCGACAACACGGTGCCCAGCCCCTATCTGTGCCGCCCCTTCGAGCACGGCTGCGACATCGTGGTCCATGCGCTCACCAAGTACATGGGGGGCCACGGGACCACTATTGGCGGCGTCCTGGTGGACTCGGGCAAGTTCCCCTGGCCGGAGCATGCGGACCGTTTCCCCATGCTGAACGAGCCGGACGTCTCCTATCACGGGGTGGTCTACACGGAGGCCCTGGGGCCCGCGGCCTACATCGGGCGGGCCCGGGTGGTGCCCTTGCGTAACATGGGCGCCGCCATCTCGCCCTTTAACAGCTTCCTGATCCTCCAGGGGATAGAGACTCTGCCGGTTCGCATGGACCGCCACTGCGCCAATGCACTCCAGGTGGCAGAGTACCTCAAGGCCCATCCCAAGGTGGAGTGGGTCCGCTACGCGGGCCTGCCGGACAGTCCCGACTATCACCTGGTCGAGCGCTACATGGACGGCGGCAAGGCGAGCTCCATCCTGTGCTTCGGGATCCGTGGTGGCCTGGAGGCAGGGGCCCACTTCATCGATGCCCTCAAGCTCGCGGTGCGGCTGGTCAACATCGGCGACGCCAAGACCCTCGCCTGCCACCCGGCAACCACCACCCATCGCCAGCTCTCCACCGACGAGATGGTGCGGGCCGGCGTCTCGGAGGACCTGGTGCGGCTGTCCATCGGCATCGAGCACGTGGACGACATCATCGCCGACCTGGAACAGGCCCTAGCGACGGCGTAGATCGGCGTAGGTCAGGCTGAAGCCCGACCTTGTGTGTTCTGTGCTCAGGGATGGACAGGGAGGGGTGATATAGCGACTTAATGGAGAGTGCCCGGGAAGCCGACCCGATACGAACTCTTGAGCTTGGATGTAGATTGGCTCCCCGCCCTCTGCGCCAAGACCGAAGAGTATCCGAGGCCGTGGGCGGTGCCCCTGGGCCTGCCATACACAAGTTCGGTCGGCGAGGGCGCAGGCTCGGGGGAATCGGGACACGATGCTAACGCGTTGGAACCTACAAGGGTACTTCTCGTCGAGCTGCACCAGGTCGTGTCGCGACAGTTGCATGATCCCGCCGGCTGCGGTCGCGCCGGCGTCGCTTATGACGTGGTCTTGCCATACCTGGTTATGGCTCTTCGTGCTTTCATCAGTTTTTGCTAGGTGGTCTGAACGCTTCTAATCGGGACACCCCCTGTGACGCGAAACGCATTCGTGCCACTTGTTTGCAATCACTGCACTCGGGAACCAGGAAGCCTTACCTTTATCACCACCAAAAGTTTCGTAGCTTGCCACGGCCACCGAACTTGAGCCAAAGCTCATATTTTCGCCCAGATATCCGCTCAACTCACTGAGTTCAGTCAGCGACACAGGGCCGCTGATTGGTGCTACGCCTTGGGGAACTCGCAACTTGATAGCCTCATCGAAAAAGGGAAAGATCAGGTTGTTGGCCGTACCTGGCGCGTGAGGTACTCCCCAGTCCACCGCTAGCGACCACAACGCGCCCAGCGATCGGTTGGCAAGCAGTATCTGCGTCATCCGCGGGCGAACACTAGGCTCGTCGTTTTCCCCGAAAAAGAACATACCAGGAACTGCTCGTGCCGCGGCGGTCGTGGCCGCGGTCGTAGCGTAGCCCGACTTGTTGCAGGCAAACGCGATGACCCGACTTGGGCGCCACAGCGTAAAGGAGTATGAGAATGCGCCACCATGAGAAAAGCCAAACAGCAGTAAAGGTGCGTTGCCCAATTCGAGGTGCCCACTGCTCGCCGCGTGCGCGCGAATACTCTTGAGCAACGCCCGCCCAGACCCCTGATCCGCATAGATATACTTTATCCTTGATCCGGGAAATTTGACTCCAAGTGCCGCAAAGCCCCAGTTATCGGCAATACCCTTTGTTCGATCTTGAGTTGCAAAGCCGCGCCCGTCGCCACCGAACCCGGGTGACGACACGATAAGGCCACGGAGAACTTTGTGGTTCGCAGGGATAAAGACACGCGTCTCAATCCTTACGCCGCCAGCGGTCGCGGAGTTATCGTGAACCCATCCGGTCAAGGATGCGGCCGTCTTTGGAGGAGATGGATCCAGAAGCGTTTCTGCGACGGCGGGACCAAGAGCACAAAGCACCCAAAGAAGACATTGGAATTTGATTCCACAGGAAAGAGCGCGAGACGCATAGGGGCGATTCACCGCCTGAGCCTCCTCTCCCACAGCGGCGAGCGAACTGCGGAACGCACCTGCGCCTTCGGACGGCCTACGCGTATTGAGGAGCGACCCCACTCTTGCCTCTACCTGAGACGGCCTCCACCACCAAACCAAGTCTTCCAATCCCTCTGATCCCGAGCCCCCAGCGGTGTCATGCGTTCCTAACCGACCGGCTCTGAGGAACCGCGTTACTGCAGCGGAAAATAATCCGGGCACACCCTGTCACGCGTGACACATTCTCGCCACGCACCTGCCGTCACTGCATTTGGAAGCCATGAAGCCTTGGATTTGTCCCCCGGGTAGGACCCATATGTCGTTATGGTGGACGGGTTCGCACGGAAGCTTTGATTGTCCCCCAAGTATCCGGTCACCTGGCTAAGCCAATTTAATACGACGGGTCCGGTCCAGGGTGCAACGACTTCCGGAATTCGCAGTTTGATCGCTTGATCAAAGAAGGGCAATATCAAATTATTCGCTCCGCCCGGCTCATGGGCCGCTCCCCAATCTTCGGCAAGCGACCAACGCGCTCCCAAGGGCCGGTTGGCCCTCAGGATCTTCGTCATGCGCGGATAAACCGTCTCGTGATCAAACTCCCCGAAAAAGAAGATCCCAGGCACCGCCCTAGCGGCTGGAGTTGTCACCGCTGTCGTGGCGTAGCCCGATTTATTGCACGCGAATGCAATTACCCTACTCGGGCGCCAAAGTGTAAAAGAATACGCGAATGCACCGCCGTGGGAAAAGCCAAACATCAGGAGAGGAGCATTTATCAACTCTAGATGCCCGCTGTCTGCGGCGTGAGCGGAGATGCTGTTGAGTAGCGCTCGCCCCGACCCCTGATCCGCGTAGATATACTTATTCGTAGAGATTGGGAACTTGACCCCAACTGCTGCGAACCCCCAGTCTTCGACGGTGACCTTCGTTCGGTATTGCGTGGCAAAACCGCGACCGTCCCCTCCAAGTCCCGGCGACCACACGATGATGCCGCGCAGCACCTTTTGATCCGCCGGTATGTACATACGCGTCTCGACCTTTATTCCATTGACGGTTGAGTAGTTATCGCTGACCCACTCAGGCAGATCCTCCAACGTCTCCCAATCATCCGCGGAGTCAAGTGCCGTCGCCTGCAACTGACAAACGAATAGAAGGACCACAAGCGCCAGGAGGTGCCAATTCTTAACACCCGCGCCAAGCCAACTTAACACACCCGTTTGATTAGACGTCATCGTCCGAACCTCCTCCCTTACCTTGGGAGTGCGCCCAAAAGCGTCAGACTGCAAAACGATCCAGGGGCATCTGGAGTTCGCTTCCGCGCGTAACGGCCATAGCCTATCGGATGCCTGGTAACGCATGACCCCTAGGGACGACACGCACCGCCACAAGCACGGAACGCCCACGAGGCCAGTGAAGTTTAGAAACCTACCATGTGAGTTCAACGAAGCATCGCGCTCAGGATTGCGTATACTTGACCCTCGTCAAACAAACGGCGCGTTGCGTAATAGAAATCACGAGGCGGAATTCCTCCCGAAATTAACGATCCTGAAGCGCCCGTGGCAGGGGCCTCATGTTTCCCTTACCAAGCAATTGGGTTAGGTTTAGGGCAGAAGCTCGCAAACTCCAGACTACTACCCAGCATCTGGGAACAGTTTTCTTTTTTCGGGTCTGTTTAAGCGGTGTTTCGCTGCGGGTCGCTTCACTTTCCCGTATACCCTGAGTGGTCGCTTCGTATCCCTGTTACCTAGAAGCACCTGCACCCCAGCCAGGTGATAGGTCTTTGATTCTGGGAGGACGGTAGGGGCGCGGTGACGCGGAAGCGAACAACGCGTCGGATGACTGGTGGCGGATACCCAGACGCAGACGCCGCTTGTGGTCCGGGGCACGAGGGGCTTAGAGCCGCTCGTGATCTACTCAACCTGACTGTGAATCGCGTCACGCAGGCGGCGCAACTGCGAGGACGGCATTTGATTTTCTCCCGCTTACCCGAAGGAGCGCTCGGTGGTAATGAGTTGCCGATAGGCGCAGTGATCGGCATGGTCGGAGGGACGCCAGAAGGCGAGTTGGATCCCGACGCCCTCCCCTGGGATCCCATGGACGGCGGTGCCGCGCAAGCAGCGCTCGACACCATTGGCGCAGAATCGCAGGCTGAGGATGGTGCGCCACAAGGGTTCGGCGCTCTCCGTGTGGAGGAACAGACCCTCCTGGCTTAGGTCACGGGTCCAGAAACGCCCCAGGTAGCGGCATCGATCATAGACATCGAACGCCACGCGGATAGGAAGGCGCTCAGTGCGGCGCCGCTCCGGGGAAGCAGGACGGCGTCGGCGCTGCCGGCCCCACCGCCCAACACAGTTCGGCTCTACGCCCTGCTCCCCGTTCATCAGCGCCGCCCCCATATGCAAGTAGCACCCCGACCATGCCCTTAAGGCTAGCAGGGCTGGATCCACGCGGCTGTCGGAGAAGTCCCTCACTATTGTCGGAGAAATCGGATGCGGCCTACGGGTGAGCAAGCCCGCCCTTGCTCGGCACTTACGCCTTGCCGGGCGCCTCCCGTGTTCGCAGCCCACGGGGTGGCCTGGGCGGCCCTTCACGCCAAAGTACCGGGCGGGAGAAACCGTCCCAGCCCCAGCGCAGCCAGCTCAACAGACGCAAGGCCAGCCACAGGGCCCAGGCGAGCATCAGGGCCCGGTAGACCCAGATGGGAACCGAGACGACGCTGACCTCGGGCAGTCGGGGACCGCCCCGGTCCTGGTACCAGTTGAGGACGTTCCCCTGGGAGCCGTTTCCCAAAATCTGCATGTCCGGGCGGCCGAGGAGCCCCTGGGAGACGGCCGCGATGAGGCCCGCCAGGGCCGCCACCGAGAGCAGCAACAAGCCCGTCTGGGTGAGGTTGTAGCGCCAGCGGGGCATCTCTTCCGTCATCCGCTGGCGCAACCCAAGGGCGAGCAGCCAGCCCGCCACCAGCAGGGCCACCCAGATCTGGGCCAGGCTGAGTCCCACCCCGAGCAGCAGCCAGTCGTAGGACCGCAGCGCCGTCAGGCGCACGCGACCCAGGGCCAGGGCGAGTCCGGCGAGCACCAGGAGCACCGCCCAGAAGAGCACCACGGGGCCCATCCGGGGGCCGCTGGCGTAGAGCACCCATCGGTCTTCCGGCAGGCTCAGGGAGAGGTTCAGGTTGACGGTGGGGAGCCCCAGGTCCGGTCCCTGGGGGCGGAACCGGGTCGCCAGCGGCCCCGGCTCCCGCCATTCGATGACGACCGACTGGCTCCCCGGGACCAGGGGCAGCTCCAGTTCCGCGCCCGGCGGCGGCA
>JBGSUY010000596.1:0-5459 GCA_041753195.1 Chromatiaceae bacterium | reverse complement strand
GCGGCACCATGCGCCTGGGCGGCCAGAACTGCCGCCTCGAGCCGGGCAGCCTGGCCCGCGCCGTCTACGGCACCGCCCAGGTCCGGGAGCGCCACCGCCACCGCTACGAGTTCAACAACCGGTATCTCAACCTGATGAAGGACGCCGGCATGCGCTTCTCCGGCTGGTCCCTGGACAACCAGCTGGTGGAGATCATCGAGATCCCGGATCATCCCTTCTTTCTCGCCTGCCAGTTCCACCCCGAGTTCACCTCCACCCCGAGGGACGGTCATCCCCTGTTCCTCGGGTTCATCAAGGCCGCCCTGGCTCGCCGGGCGCAGCAGGCTCAGACCGGAGGCAAGGCCTCATGATGCCCCTGGCGGGTTTTGAGGTGGGGCTGGATCGACCCCTGTTCCTGATTGCCGGGCCCTGTGTGATCGAGGGTGAGTCCTTGGCGGAGGAGACCGCCGGGGCCCTCAAGGAGATCACCGGCGAGCTTGGCATCCCGTTCATCTACAAGACATCCTTCGACAAGGCGAATCGTTCATCGGGGAGCAGCTTCCGCGGACCTGGCCTGGAGCAGGGCCTGAAGATCCTGGAGTCGGTGCGCGCGCGCCTCGGGGTGCCGGTGCTCACCGATGTCCACGAGGACACCCCCCTGGGGGAGGTGGCCGCCGTGGTCGACGTCCTCCAGACCCCGGCCTTCCTGTGCCGCCAGACCAACTTCATCCGCCGGGTGGCGGAGCAGGGGCTGCCAGTCAACATCAAGAAGGGCCAGTTCCTGGCCCCCTGGGATATGCAGAACGTGGTGGACAAGGCGCGCGCAACCGGCAACGATCGGATCCTGGTGTGCGAGCGCGGTGTATCCTTCGGCTACAACAACCTGGTCTCGGACATGCGCGCCCTCTCGGTGATGCGCGACACGGGCTGCCCGGTCGTCTTCGACGCCACCCACTCGGTGCAGCTCCCCGGTGGTCAGGGAGATCGCTCCGGCGGCCAGCGGGAGTTTGTGCCGGTGCTCGCTCGCTCGGCGGTGGCCGCCGGGGTGGCGGGCCTCTTCATGGAGACCCATCCGCGTCCCGATCAGGCACTGAGCGATGGACCTAACGCCTGGCCCCTGGGGCGGATGCGGGAGCTCCTGGCGACCCTGGCGGAGATCGATCGCTTGGTGAAGTCCGCGGGCTTCCCCGAGGATGCCCTCGGCGGCTGAGGCAGTTCACTTCGTCCCAGAGTCCATCAACCGCAACGACCATCAAGCTGGAGTCAAGCGCCATGTCCGAGATCGTCGACGTCCACGCCCGTGAGGTCCTGGATTCCCGCGGGAATCCCACCGTCGAGGCCGATGTAATCACCGCCGACGGTGCCATCGGCCGCGCCATAGTCCCTTCCGGTGCCTCCACCGGCTCCCGGGAGGCCCTGGAGCTGCGCGACGGGGACAAGTTGCGCTACGGCGGCAAGGGGGTGCTGAAGGCCGTGGGCCACATCCGCGGGGAGCTCAAGGCGGCCGTTACCGGTATGGAGGTGCAGGATCAGGCGGCACTGGACCGCCGCATGATCGAGCTCGACGGCACCGAGAACAAATCCAGGCTCGGGGCCAATGCGCTGCTCGGCATCTCGCTGGCGGCCGCGCACGCCGCCGCCCAGGAAAAGTCCCTGCCCCTCTACCGCTCACTCTCGGTTGGTCCCTACCGTCTGCCGGTGCCCATGATGAACATCATCAACGGCGGTCAGCACGCGGACAACAGTGTGGACTTTCAGGAGTTTATGATCCTGCCCGTGGGGGCCCCCAGCATGCGCGAGGCGGTGCGCTACGGGGCCGAGGTCTTCCATGCCCTGAAGTCGGTACTCAAGAGCCGCGGGCTCGCCACCGGGGTCGGCGACGAGGGCGGCTTTGCGCCCGATCTGCCCTCCAACGAGGCGGCCATCGAGGCGATCCTCGAGGCCATCCAAAAGGCCGGCTTCAAGGCCGGCGCCGACATCTTCCTCGGCATGGACGTGGCCGCCTCCGAGTTCTATGAGAACGGCCTTTACAACCTGGCCGGCGAGGGCCGCAAGCTGGACTCGGACGGGCTGACTGACCTGCTCCTGGACTGGGCGAGCAAGTACCCCATCCTCACCATCGAGGACGGCCTGGCGGAGGGCGATTGGGACGGCTGGAAGCGCCACACGGAGCGTCTTGGAGACAAGGTCCAGATCGTGGGCGACGACATCTTCGTGACCAATACCCGGATCCTTCAGAAGGCCATCGAGAAGGGGATCGCCAACTCCATCCTGATCAAGGTCAACCAGATCGGTACCCTGACCGAGACCCTGGAGGCCATCGCCATGGCCCATGGGGCGGGTTACACGGCGGTGGTCTCCCACCGTTCCGGCGAGACCGAGGACACCACTATTGCGGACCTGGTGGTGGCCGCCGCGACCGGCCAGATCAAGACCGGCTCCTTATCCCGCTCGGACCGAGTTGCCAAATACAACCAGCTGATGCGTATCGAGGACCAGCTCGGGGACGAGGCGGTCTACGCCGGCCGCTCGGCCTTCCGTTGGCTGGCCTGACCGTGGCTTGAAGGCCGGCCGTGCGGCTCCTGATCGTCCTGCTCCTGGTCCTCGTGGGGTTTCTCCAGTACCGCCTCTGGGTCGGCGAGGGCAGCCTGGCGGAGGTTCACTCCCTCAAGCAAGAGATCGCCGCCCAGGAGGCGGAGCTCACGCGCCTGGCTAGCCGCAACCGGGAGCTCCAGGCGGAGGTGGATGATCTGCGCACCGGTGTGGATGCCCTGGAGGAGCGGGCCCGTGGCGAGCTCGGCATGATTAAGCGCGGGGAGATCTTCCTCCAGGTCATTGAGCGTCCCAAGGCCGTCGCGGCACCGTGAAACCTGCGCCGCGTATGTGGGCGGTCGTGCCCGCGGCCGGTGCCGGGCGCCGTTTCGGCGCTGCGACACCCAAGCAATATCTGGATCTCGCGGGTCGCCCGGTGATCGAGTGGACCCTGTCCCTCTTCGTGGAGCATCAACGCATCGCGGGGGTCTCGGTCGCCCTGGACAGTCAAGACCGCTTCTGGTCCGCCATCCCCTATGCGGACCATCCCAAGGTCGCCCGAGCGGATGGCGGCAACGAGCGCTGCCATTCAGTATTGAATGCCCTGGAGTCCCTGGCACGACACGCGGAGCCGGACGACTGGGTCCTGGTCCATGATGCGGCCCGACCCTGCCTCCGACCGGAGGACCTCGACCGGTTGATCGCCGAGCTGGAGCAGGACCCGGTGGGTGGTCTGCTCGGCGTCCCGGTCCGCGACACCATGAAGCGCGGCGATGCCAGCGGTCACGTCATCGCAACGGTCGACCGCGCCGGCCTTTGGCACGCCTACACCCCCCAGATGTTCCGCTTGGGGGCCCTGTCCCCGGCCTTGCGGGATGCCATTGCCCGCGGGGACTGGGTGACCGACGAGGCCGCCGCCATGGAGCGGCTGGGCCATCGGCCGCGCCTGGTGGAGGGCCACGGGGACAACATCAAGATCACCCGTGCGGAGGATCTACCCCTGGCCTGGTTTTTCCTGCAACAGCAGGGGCGGCTCGGTTAGACCCTGGTCCTGGAGGCAGCCATGCTGATTGGACAAGGCTTCGATGCCCATCGCTTCGCCTCTGGACGGCCACTGGTCCTCGGCGGCGTCACCATCCCCTATGACCAGGGCATGGCCGCCCACTCGGACGGCGACGTGGTCATCCATGCACTCTGTGACGCCCTCTTGGGTGCCGCGGGGCTCGGGGACATCGGCCGTCACTTCCCCGACACGGATGCGGCTTACGCGGGGATTGACAGCCGCATCCTGCTGCGCCGCGTGATGGAAGACCTGAAGGGAATGGGGCTGCGGGTCCACAATGCTGACCTCACCGTCATCGCCCAGCGCCCCCGACTCTCCGCGCAAATCCCTGCCATGCGGGAGGCCCTGGCCGCGGACCTGAGCTGCGATCCCCTGCGGGTCAACGTCAAGGCCACCACCACAGAGCAGATGGGCTTCACCGGCCGCGGCGAGGGAATAGCCGCCCTGGCCGTGGTGCTGTTGCTGGAATGAGGGGGCCCGAGCCGGCCGATGGGGTCCGGGATCCGCTTCCCGCGGCGACCATCGGCATCCCTTTTCCGGATCTGCCCCGGGCCCACGGGGGTCCCCTCGGTCGAGGCCGGCTGCGGGTGGAGCCTGGAGACTTCCAGGTGGAGGAGGAGCTCGGCTTCGAGCCGGACGGGGAGGGCGGCCATCGACTCCTGTGGGTGCGCAAGACCGACGCCAATACCGAATGGGTGGCGCGCCGGTTGGCGGAGCTTGCCCGCGTGCCGGCCTCCGACGTGGGGTTCGCCGGGCTCAAGGACCGACGGGCGGTGACCAGCCAGTGGTTCTCGGTGCCCGCTCCCAAGGACGGGGAGCCCGATTGGTCCTCCTTGGTCGCCGAGGGGATCGAGGTCCTGGGGATCCATGCCCATCGCCGCAAGCTGCGTCGTGGGGCCCTCAAGGGCAACCGGTTCCGCATCCTGGTGCGGGACCTCGACCTCGAGTCGGCGCCATCACGGGACTCCCCGGCTGAGGCCGTCGGCCCGCGCTGCGCGGAGATCCGGCGTCTGGGCGTTCCCAACTATTTCGGCGAGCAGCGCTTCGGCCACGGTGGCGCGAACCTGTCGAAGGCGGACGCGCTGTTTCGCGGCGCCCTGCGCCGGCCTACCCATCATCAGCGGGGGCTCTGGCTCTCCGCAGCCCGCTCCGAGCTCTTCAACCGGGTCTTGGCGCACCGCGTATCCAGAGGGGACTGGGATCGGCCCCTATCCGGGGACTGCCTCAACCTGGACGGGAGCCACTCCTTCTTTCGTGCGGAGACCATCGACCCGTCGCTGCTAGAGCGCTGCGGTCGGCTGGACCTCCATCCCACCGGCCCCCTCTGGGGTCGAGGAGAGCCCCCCACGGGCGCCGAGGTTCGGGCCCTTGAGGAGTCGGTGGCGGTCTTCCTGCCTGGATGGGCGGATGGCCTGGCCCGCTTCGGTCTGGCCCAGGAGCGTCGCTCCCTGCGCCTGCCGGTCGGCGACCTCGCCTGGGGGCTGTCGCGCGCGGGCCTGGATCTCAGCTTCACCCTCCCGGCCGGGGCTTATGCCACCGCGGTACTGCGAGAGCTGATTGCCTGGGAGACGAGGGATAGAAGCTCGCCGCCCGAGGCTCATCCTTCGTCTGCGCGTACAGATAACCGCTGACAAAGCGGCTGGCAAGGCTCAGGTGCCGGCAGGCCTCCATGAACAGGGCCGCGAAATCGCGGCAGGAGCCACTGCCGATCTCCAGTCTCCGCGCGGGTGATTGCACGCCCGGTTCCTCGCGCATCCGATAGGCAAACCGGCCGGCAATCGCACGGTTCAGCTGATCCAGCAGCGTGAAGGTCTCCATGGGGCGCTGGAGGTCCAGCCCGTCCATCCAGCGCTGGACCAGGTTCCGATCGCTGGGATACACGGCC
>JBGSUY010000595.1:0-13557 GCA_041753195.1 Chromatiaceae bacterium | reverse complement strand
GACCCGGCGGCGGAACAGCTGCGCGCCCGCGGAACCGAGCAGCGCCTTAGGGAGGCCCTGGAGGGCGTCCTCGGCAAGCCTGTGCAACTCGACATCCAGACCGCCCGACCCCAGCAGGAGACCCCGGCCCAGCGCCGGGTCCGGGAGGGCGAGGAGCGCCAACGCAGCGCCCAGGAGGCCATGGACAATGACCCGGTGGTCCTGGGGCTGCGGGAGCAGCTCGACGCCCAGTGGGTCCCCGGCTCGGTACAGCCCACCGACTGAGGCCCTTCCACGGTGGTCGACCCGGGCCAGGAAAACCGAAATCCAACGACCCTAAGGTAAAGCGATATGAAAGGCGGAATCGGCAACCTGTTGAAGCAGGCGCAGAAGATGCAGGAAGAGCTGGCACGCACCCAGGAGCGGCTGGCCCAGGAGGAGGTCCTCGGCGAGTCCGGCGGGGGCATGGTTCGGGTGACCATGAACGGCCGGCACGAGGTCAAACGGGTGGAGATCGACCCCTCCCTCATGGGGGACGACAAGGAGATGCTGGAAGACCTGATAGCCGCCGCCTTCAACGCCGCGGCCCAGCGGGTGGCCGAGCGGATGCAGCAGAACATGGCGGACCTCACCGCCGGCATGCCCCTGCCCCCCGGCTTCAAGCTCCCCTTCTAACCCCCAGCCCACCGGATTCTTACCTCAAGCCGATGGCCGAGCGCACCCTGCTCAACCAGCTCGTCGAGGCCCTGCGCTGCCTGCCGGGGGTGGGGCCCAAGTCCGCCCAGCGGATCGCCTTTCACCTCTTGGAACGGGACCGGGAGGGGGGCAAGCGCCTCGCCCGCACCCTGGCGGAGTCCATGGAGCGCATCCACCGATGCACCCGCTGCCGGACCCTGACCGAGCGAGAGGTCTGTCCCCTGTGCGCCAACCCGAACCGGGACCCGGGCCTCCTATGCGTGGTGGAGCAGCCATCGGAGATCGTCGCCCTGGAACAGGCCACCGACTACCGGGGTCTTTATTTCGTGCTCGGCGGCCGGCTCTCGCCCCTGGACGGCATGGGCCCGGAGGAGCTGGGGCTGGACCTCCTCTCGGCGCGTCTCAAGGAGGGGGGTGTCCGGGAGCTGATCCTGGCCATCAGCCCCACGGTAGAAGGGAGCGTCACGTCCAACTACATCGCCGAATGTGCCCAGGGCACGGGCACCAATGTGACCCGGATCGCCCACGGGGTGCCTCTTGGGGGCGAGCTGGAGCACGTGGACGGCGGCACTCTGGCCCTAGCCTTTTCAGGACGGCGTGCCCTTTGATAACAGGATCCCAACTCAATCGACGGACCAATCGACCGATCAATCGAGGTTCGATCTTCGTAAGCAAGGTTTCTGATCGCGTCGGGACCCTCGCTACTCGCTACTCGCTACTCGCTACTCGAACATGACAGACACCATCTTTGGAAAGATCGCCCGGGGGGAGATCCCGGCGGACCTGGTCTACGAGGACGAGGACCTGGTGGTCTTCCGGGACATCAGCCCCCAGGCCCCAGTCCATCTCCTTGTCATCCCGCGCAAATCCATCGCCACGCTGAACGACGCGGGACCCGAGGACGCGGAGCTGATCGGCAAGCTGTTCCTGGCCGCCGCCCGGGTCGCCCGGGAGGCCGGCATCGCCGAGCGTGGATACCGCACCGTGGTCAACTGCAACGCAGCGGCCGGGCAGACCGTGTTTCACCTGCACTTGCATGTGCTCGGGGGGCGGCCCCTCCAGTGGCCCCCGGGCTGACCCCTCGGGATAAAGCTCCGCCCCGGACCCAATGTGCCCGCCCGGCACTATGCCGGCGGGCGGCCAACGGTTAGCATTGGCGGCGCCCGGCGGGTCAGAGCAAGGGCACCTCGGCCCGATCCGTCCATATCCGTCAACAACAGAACGCGCGCCTGCAGACCTCGGAGCCCAGCCGAGGTGGTCAGGGGCAGCAACCGGTGGGCCAGCGGCTCCGCCGGCACCTAGGGAGAACCCGGGGCCCCTTGCCCCCATCCAACCAATGGCTGTGAATCCATCATCTCCCGCCGGATCGCCCGCGGGCACCCCGGCTGCCGCGTTCGAGCTCAAGGCCGCGGCCTTCACCCTGCCCGTCATCCGACTGCTCGGGGGAAACATGGAGGCGGTTGCCGATCAGCTCGGGGCCAAGGTCGAGCAGGCTCCGGAGTTCTTCCGCAACACCCCGGTGGTGATCGACCTCGCGGCCCTGCCTCCGGGGGCCGGCGAGGTGGAGTTTCCGCTCCTGGTCGGCCTACTGCGGGGCTACGGCATGATCCCCTTTGGCGTGCGGGGCGGGACCAAGTCCCAGCACGCGGCGGCGGAGGCCATGGAGTTGGCGATCCTGCGCGATACCTTTGCCCGAGTCAGCAAGGCCGGCGCGGCTGCCCCGGAGCCCCAAAGGCGGGCACGGACCGCCGCGGCGCCCACTCCCTCTTCCGCCTCTCGAGAACCCCAGCCGCGCCCGACCCAGGGTTTCACCCTGGTGACTCGCCCGGTGCGCTCGGGGCAGCGTATCTATGCGGCCGGCGGAGACCTCTCGGTCGTGGCGCCCGTGAGCTCCGGGGCGGAGCTGATGGCCGACGGCAGCATCCATGTCTACGGCCCCCTGCGCGGCCGCGCCCTGGCAGGCATGAATGGGAACATGGAGGCGCGCATCTTCTGCCAGGACCTACAGGCGGAGCTGGTCTCGGTGGCCGGACATTATCGGATTAGCGAGAACATCCCGAGCGAGCTGCGCGGGATGCCCGTGCAGATCTATCTGGACCAAAAGGTCCTGCGCATCGAACGACTGTGATAGCCGGCAGGCGGGCCTCGAGGCCCGCCGCCGCTCGGATAGAACCCTGAAGGAGGGCCCTGACTTGGCGAGAATCATCGTGATCACATCGGGCAAGGGCGGGGTGGGCAAGACCACCACGTCCGCCGCGCTCGCCATGGGTCTGGCCCAGCGCGGGCACCGGACCGCCGTCGTCGATTTCGACGTCGGGCTGCGCAACCTGGACCTCATAATGGGCTGCGAGCGGCGGGTGGTCTACGACTTCGTCAACGTGATCAACCAGGAGGCCAACCTCAACCAGGCCCTGATCCGGGACAAGCGATGCGACAACCTCTACGTGCTGCCCGCCTCCCAGACCCGGGACAAGGACGCACTGACCAAGGACGGGGTCGGCCGGGTGCTCGACGAGCTGTCCCAGACCTACGACTATGTCGTCTGTGACTCCCCGGCCGGTATCGAGCACGGCGCGACCATGGCCATGTACTACGCGGACGACGCCGTGGTGGTGACCAACCCCGAGGTCTCCTCGGTGCGGGACTCGGACCGCATGCTCGGCATCCTTTCGAGCAAATCCAAGCGCGCCGAGACCAATGCGGAGCCCATCCGAGAGTACCTGCTCCTGACCCGCTACGACCCGCTGCGGGTGCAGAGCGGCGAGATGCTGAGTGTCAAGGACGTCCAGGAGATCCTTTCCTTAAGCCTGCTCGGGGTCATCCCGGAGTCCAAGGCGGTGCTCACTGCCTCCAATTCCGGGGTCCCGGTGATCCTGGATCGGGAGAGCGACGCGGGCCAGGCCTACGGGGACGCGGTAGGCCGCTACCTGGGGGAGGATGTCCAACACCGCTTCATCGAGGCGCAGAAGAAGGGCTTCTTCAGCCGGCTGTTCGGAGGCTAAGCCATGGGTCTACTCGATTATTTCCTGCGGACCCGACCCAAGGGGTCGGCCAACGTGGCCAAGGAACGGCTGCAGATCCTGGTGGCCCACGATCGCGCCGAGCGCCACCGTCCCCCCTACCTGCAGAAGCTCCAGCGGGAGATCCTGGAGGTCATTCGCAAGTACGTGGAGATCGACCTCAGCGCCGTATCGGTCAATTACGAGCAGGGGGATAGCCACGAGGTCCTGGAGCTCAATATCGTCCTACCGGAGGCCGCGCGTCATCGGGCTTGAAGAAGTGGCGAGGGCCGAGGGCCAAGGTGGGCGACCCCTGAACCACTAGGTCGGACGCTTCCTCAATCCCGATTCGCCCCGTTTGCCTGCGCCTCGCTACTCGCTACTTCTTCACGGCGCCAGCCGCTCAATCGCCCAGCCGCCCTCCGGCCCCCGCCGATAGCGGAAGCGGTCGTGGAGCCGGCTCTCCCGCCCCTGCCAGAGCTCGATCTCATCGGGCTCCACCCGGTAACCCCCCCAGAAGTCCGGCAGCGGCACCTGACCCTCCCCGAAGCGGCGTTTCATATCCGCGACCTTCTGCTCCAAGAGCGATCGGGAGCTGATCACCTGGCTCTGGGGTGAGGCCCAAGCGCCGATCTGGCTGCCCCGGGGGCGGGTGAGGAAGTACTTGAGGGATTCTGCAGTGGAAATCCGGCTCGCGGTCCCCGTGATCTGAACCTGGCGCGCCAGGGCCACCCAGGGAAACAGCAGGGCCACCCGCGGATTGGCGCCGATCTGCCGCGACTTGCGGCTCTCATAGTTGGTGAAGAAGACGAACCCCCGCTCGTCATAGAGCTTGAGCAGAACGGTGCGGGCGTAGGGCTGACCCTGGGCGTCCACCGTAGCCAGGGTCATGGCGTTTGGCTCCGGGATGTCCTGGGCGATCGTATCCTTGAACCAGCGCTCGAACTGGCGGATGGGATCCGGGTCCAACTCCGGCTCCGACAGTCCGTGGGCCATGGCCGCGTCGCGGAAGGCTTGGGGGTTGACGTTCATCGCGGGTCCTTGAGCCTGAGGAGGCCCCTATACACAGGAGAAGGGGGTGGCACCTGGGTGATCGAAGCGGTGCGATTGAGGGTAAAAAAAACCCCAGAGACCATCCATGTTTGGCGCCGACAATAAACAAGATTACTAGAATTGCTTCGTCAAATGCTTTTAGCGAGGGTAATTTGATTTCGCAAGGCCAATCACACTGGTCGGCGACTAACCGCGGGGCCCGTGCCTGGACCCGGCACCGCAGGGTCCCCCTCATGGGAGGACCTGGGGCACGGCAGAACAGCGGCGCTTCATCCACCCACTTGAGGAGTAACCCCGATGACCCGCGACGAGCAGATCAAGGCCCTGGAGGCCGACTGGGCCGAAAACCCCCGCTGGACCGATGTCAAGCGCGGCTACGGCGCCGCCGACGTGGTACGCCTGCGCGGCAGCGTCCAGCCCGAGCACACCTACGCCCGGCTGGGGGCCGAAAAGCTCTGGCATCTGGTGCGTGGGTCCGCCCGGAAGGGCTACGTCAATTGCATGGGTGCCATCACTGCCGGTCAGGCCATGCAGCAGGCCAAGGCCGGGGTCGAGGCTATCTATCTCTCCGGTTGGCAGGTGGCCGCCGATGGAAACACCTCCGAGACCATGTACCCGGACCAGTCGCTCTATGCCTATGACTCGGTCCCCACCATGGTGCGGCGCATCAACAACAGCTTCAAGCGCGCCGACGAGATCCAGTGGTCGCGCGGCATAGGTCCCGGTGACCAGGGCTACATCGATTACTTCCTGCCCATCGTGGCGGACGCGGAGGCGGGCTTCGGCGGGGTGCTCAATGCCTTCGAGCTGATGAAGAACATGATCGCCGCCGGGGCCTCTGGCGTGCATTTCGAGGACCAGCTCGCCGCCGTCAAGAAGTGCGGACACATGGGCGGCAAGGTCCTGGTGCCCACCCGGGAGGCGGTGGAGAAGCTCATCGCCGCGCGGCTCGCCGCGGACGTGATGGGGGTCCCCACCCTGCTCCTGGCCCGCACAGATGCCGAGGCGGCCAACCTGCTGACCAACGACGTGGACCCAAACGACCGGCCCTTCCTCAGCGAGGAGCGGACCGCGGAGGGTTTCTACCGCGTAAAGAACGGGTTGGAGCAGGCCATCAGCCGAGGCCTGGCCTACGCGCCCTACGCAGACCTGGTGTGGTGCGAGACCGGTACGCCCGACCTGGGATTCGCCCGGGAGTTCGCGAGCGCCGTGCTGGAGCGTAACCCCCACAAGCTCCTCGCCTACAACTGCTCCCCATCCTTCAACTGGAAGAAGAACCTGGACGACGTGACCATCGCCCGCTTCCAGGATGAGCTGGCGGACATGGGATACAAGTACCAGTTCATCACTCTGGCGGGCATCCACAGCATGTGGTTCAACATGTTCGACCTGGCCTATGACTATGCGCGGGGCCAGGGGATGCGGCACTACGTCGAGAAGGTCCAGGGACGCGAGTTCGCCGCCCGGGAGAAGGGCTACACCTTCGTCTCCCACCAGCAGGAGGTGGGCGCCGGCTATTTCGACGATGTCACCACCACGATCCAGGGCGGCAACTCATCGGTCACCGCACTGCACGGGTCCACGGAAGAGGCCCAGTTCTGAACGCTCAGGCGGCCTGTCGCGTAGGGCCGCTATAGTGCCCCGAGATGTGTACCACGATCTCGTGATCGCCACAGCTGGTCTGCCAACATTCCAGATCGCGGTTCCAGATCAGAATCAGGTGGGCAAAGGCGCCCTTCTCCACTGGCCCCTCGCATTGGATGTCCCGCGGATCGACGACTATCGACAGGTTGCCCTGCTCGGTGATCGAGCGCACCTCAAACTGGCCCCGGAAGTGACCGCAACCCTCGCAACCGATCCCAAAAATCTGAACAACCTCACCTACTTTCGGGAGTTTTATCACAATACTTCTCCAAACTGCTTGCCAGCTACGGTGCCGAGAGCCGAATCAAATCCCGCGTCGCCGTACGGCTGTAGAGGCTAGGGGCACGGCGCGGCCGGAACCCCGCGGGGTGGTGCCGACCACTTCATTATGTTAGCGCATACTGGTGCTTCCCGCGGTGTGGGCAAGCACCGTTCACCCTGAACATCGCGTCGCTCTGTCGGTGCCCGACGAGACCCGCAGGGAACCAGGGCACGAATGGCCCCGGGCGCCCGCCCCAAACCCAATACACAGCAATCGGGTATCCTACATAGCCAGATCGGCCCATCTCGCCAGTCGGAGGCGATGCACCCGATTGGTGCAGACGTCCGAGTAATCCGAAGCAAGGAGCCCAGCCCTAGCCATCATGCCTGCCGCGGTGCGGTTCGAGATCCCGACGACCAGGCCGGTATGGCCCGCCCCGGATCCCGCCGGCAACTCGGATCCTACCGTCGCGGCCAGCGCATCCGGCCCACCAGAGACGCGCCCATGAGGGGGGGAATCAAGACAGCCCCGATCCGCTCCACCCTAGCCGGCCTGGTGGTCGCCCTCTTGATCCTGTCCGCGGCCGCCGAGCTCGCCTTTCAGGCCCTGGTGGCGATCCCCCGCCAAGTCGTAGCTCAGCAGTCGGAGACCGCCCGTCTGATCCTCGCCCGGCAGTCCCAGTCCGTGGCAAGGGCCCTGGGCACCGGTCAACTTGCCCAGTCGGAGCCCGCCCTGCAGGGCGAGTCCAGCAACCCGGATCTGCGCTGGCTCGCCTTCGTGGACGCTCAGGGTCGGGTCGCCCTCGCCACGCCCCCCGCCTGGCGGGATCAAATGGCTCACAGAGCCATCGATGGCCTCGCCGACCTGGGATCGGCCAGCCATGCATCCTCGTCACCCTGGATCCACGTGGACGTGACGGGAGATACCCTGACCGCCGTCCTGCCCGTTGCCTTCCCCGCCGGCACACCGCAGGAGCCGGCTGTGCCCATCCACCAGGCTCCACAGACGCATGAGTTGGTTTCCCATCCCTCCCCCAGGGGTAGCCTTTACCTGGCACTCGATCTGCGGCGCCCGCGGGCAGCCGCCTGGGCGCAGCGCCTCGCCCCCGCAGGCTGGCTGCCCTGGGCGATCGGCACCGGGATCGCAATCATCCTGATGACGCACCTCGCCGAGAGACGGCTCCGGCGGCCCTTGCGTCAGATTCAAGCACTGGTCGAGTCCTCGGCCAGCAGGGAAGGGGCCAGTGAGCCCCTGATCCATGGACACGGCGAGGTCGCCGACCTGGCCGACGACTTAGAGCACATGAGTCAACGCATCCAGACCCTGGAGACGGAGCGACAGGCCCAGACCCTGCGCTGGGGTTTTGCCCTGGAGGGGGCGGCTGAGGGGATATGGGACTGGGACCTGACCTCCGATCGGACATTCTATTCCCCGCGATGCCAGACACTGCTCGGCCTGGGGTCGGACGCGTCCGACGATCGACTGGACGCCTGGCTGGTCCGGATTCACCCGGATGACCTCAGCGCCTGGCACGCGGCAATGGAGCGCCATCAGGACGGCGCCTCGCCGGACTTCGTCTGCGAGCACCGGCTGCGGGCCCAGGACGGCACCTGGCGCTGGGTAGTTGCCCGAGGCAGGACAATGGAACGGGGCGCCCAGGGGCAACCCCTGCGCATCATCGGCACCCTGGCGGACATCACCGATCGCAAGCTGACCGAACGCTCGCTGGCCTACCTGGTTAACCTGGAGACGGTGCTGCTGGAGGCCTCCAGGGCCCTGTCGGCGGCCCAGCCCGAGGCGGTGGATGCCGTGGTGGATCGGATCCTCGGGGCAGTGGCCCGCCGCATGGACGTGGAGCATGCCTGCGTCTTTACCCTGGGCGCGGAGGGCCGGGAGCTGCGGGCTACCCATACCTGGGGCCTAGTCGAAGGACCCTGCCAGTTGGCGGACGCCTCCCCCATGCCCGAGGAGCAGTTGCCCCGCTGGATGGAGACGCTGCGCCATGGGGAGGACATCCGCATCGGCGACGTCTCCGAGCTGCCGGAGGCCTGGAGCCGTGATCGGCAGGTCCTGACCCAGATTGGAGTTCGGGCGGTTGCCTCAGCGCCCCTGCGCACCGGCGAGCGCCTCGGCGGCTTCGTCGCCGTGGAGGTGGAGAGCGGAACACGGGACTGGCGCGAGTCTGAGCTGCGGGCGCTCCGTCTTCTCGGCGACCTCTTCGGCGCCGCCTTTGAGCGGCGCAAGTTCGAGCTGGAGATCATGGAGAGCCGCCAGCGCCTGGACGAGATCGCCCTCTACGACATCCTGACCGGGCTCCCGAACCGGCGCCTGCTCGGGGAGCGCATGCAGGAGGCGATGGCCGCAGCGGTGGAGGGCGGCACCCAGTTGGCCATCTGCTACCTGGACCTGGACGGCTTCAAGCCCATCAACGACCACTTCGGCCGCGGGATCGGGGACCAGATCCTCATCGCCGTCGCAGATCGGCTGCGGGAGCAGGTGCGCGAGAGCGACACCGTGGCCCGGCTGGGGGGCGACGAGTTCGTCCTCCTCATGGGGGGATTCGACTCCCTGATCGAGTGTGCCAACGCCCTAGATCGATTGGTCAAGACCTTGGCCCAACCCCATCTGATCGAGGGGGAGGAGCTGCGGGTGACCGCGAGTGTCGGAGCGATCCTCTATCCCCGCGACTCCCACGACGCGGACACCCTGCTGCGCCACGCGGACCACGCCATGTATCAGGCCAAACAGCGGGGACGTAACCGGGTGCGCTTCTTCGACACGGTGCGGGACCGTCGCGCCCACGCCCGTCGCTCCCAGCTCGAGCGCATCGGCGAGGCCATCGACGGCGGTGAGTTGCGTCTCTACTACCAGCCCAAAGTGGACATGCGCCGGGGCAAGGTGGTGGGTGCCGAGGGCCTGGTGCGCTGGCAGCATCCGACCAAGGGCCTGCTGCCGCCTGGGGCCTTCATCCCCTTGTTGGACGGCACCGAGCTCCAGCAACGCCTGGACTGGTGGGTGATTGGGGCCGGACTGGAGCAGCTCGAGATCTGGCATACCCAGGGGCTAGACCTGGGCTTGAGCCTCAACATCTCGGCCCGCTCGGTCCAGCATGAAGGCTTCGTCGCGGAGCTGCGCTCGCGCCTCGAGCAGCATCGGAGGCTGACCCCCGATGCGCTGTCCCTGGAAATCCTCGAGTCCGAGGCCCTTGGGGACCTGGACGCGGTGGCCAATGTCATCGAGCGTTGCGAGGACCTGGGGGTGCGCTTCGCCCTGGATGACTTCGGCACCGGCTATTCGTCGCTCACCTATTTCCGCCGGTTGCCCGCCCAGGTGCTCAAGATCGACCAGACCTTCGTGCGCGACATGCTACGTTCCAAGGACGATCGCAATATCGTGGAGGGCGTGGTGGGGCTAGCGCGGGCCTTCCAGCGGGAGGTGATTGCCGAGGGCGTGGAGTCCGCGGCCCACGGGCTCATGCTGCTGAACATGGGCTGCGACAGGGCCCAGGGGTTCGGGGTGGCGGAACCCATGCCGCCCGACCAGCTCCCCAGCTGGATCGGGCGCTATGTGTCCCCGCTCCTGTGGAGCCTGAGCCCGCGGTTCGACTGGTCCTCCGGCAATATCCTGGACCTCCTGACCATGGAGTCGGTGCATCGGGACTGGGTGGCGCGACTGTTGCGCGCGGCGGCGGGTGGGTCGGGCGCACGGCCCCCCGAGTTGGCGGAGAGCAAATGCGGCTTCGGGCGCTGGTACTACGGCGAGGGCCGCCTGGGCTTCGGCGACCTGAGTATCTTTCAGGAGCTGGAAGGACTCCACGACGCCGTCCATGCCCAGGCACGCAACCTGCTGCGCGCCCAGGACCTGGGGCTGCCGGGAGCGGAGGGGGTCCGCTCCCTCATCGAGGCGCGAGACCGCTTCGTGTTGGGTCTGCACCGGCTCCAGCAACAGGTCTTGAGTGATCTGGGCTGAGATCCGGGGGCGACGCTCAATACTGCGGATTTCAGCTTTTCACTGTTCCACGCCGGCGTCCTCCCCAAGAATCCCGGCGACGCGGACCGGCGTTCCTCGGCGTTCGCCCCCCTCCGATGGACCCTGAACGTCCGCCCAGACCGACCACATCCAGCGCCCGGCCATGGTGATCAAGACCGCCGACCTTTATGACCGCTTCGCCACGGAGCTGCGGGTCTGCGACCCCATCCTGCGGGACTTCGGCGGGCGCACCGTTTTCTTCGGGGAGCTGGTGACCACCAAGTGCTTCGAGGACAACACCCAGGTCAAGACCATCCTCTCCGAGCCCGGGGCCGGCCGTGTGCTCGTGGTGGACGCGGGCGGCTCCCTGCGCTGCGCCATGCTCGGGGACCTGATCGCCGCGAGCGCGGTGGCAAACGGCTGGTCCGGGATCATCCTCTGGGGCTGTGTGCGGGACTCGGCCGAGCTTGCGGCGATGGACCTCGGGGTCAAGGCCCTGGCGACCAACCCACGCAAGAGCGAGCGCCGGGGCGAGGGCCAGCGGGACTGCCCGGTGACTCTCGCCGGGGTGCGCTTCGAGCCTGGAGATTGGGTCTACGCGGACGGGGACGGGATCCTGGTGTCCAATCGGCGTCTCGACCTCGCGGACTGATCTGACCCCATGGCCTGGACCGAGGCTAAACAGATCGCCGAGGCGATCCTCGACGGATTCGAGCGCCACTACCGGCTGTTCCGGGGGGTCACGTCGGGGGCCAAGCAGCGCTTCGAGCGGGCCGATTGGCCGGCGGTCCAGGCCGCCGCCAGGGAGCGTATCAGCTTCTACGACCGGCGGGTGGGGGAGACCCTGGCCATCCTGCGCCGGGAGTTCCGCCTGCGGGACCGGGACGATCGGCTGTGGCGGCGGGTCAAGGTGGAGTACCTGCGCCTGCTCCCCCAGCATCGCCAGCCGGAGCTGGCGGAGACCTACTACAATTCAGTCTTTTGCCGGCTCTTCGACCGCCGCTACTACAACAACGCCAATATCTTCGTCTGGCCCCTGATCTCCACCGAGCACCTGGAGGCGGAGATCCCCATCTTCAGACCCTATTACCCGACCCGAGACGGCTTCGCCCGGGTCATCTGCGCCATCCTGGAGGGGCCCCAGTTCGCGGTGCCCTATCGAGACCGCCGCATGGACATCCGCAGCCTGATGCGCGCCATCCGGGCGCGCTTTCCGTCCAATCGGGCCCTGCACCAGAACTTTCAGCTCGCGGTGCTCGCCGCGCCCTTCTACCGCAACAAGGCCGCCTATCTCATCGGCAAGGCCATCAACGGGGCGGACCAGCTCCCCTTCGTGATCCCTGTCCTGAACGATGAGCAGGGGGGGCTCTATGTGGACACCCTGCTCACCGGCGAGGACGAGATCTCGGACATCTTCAGCTTCTCCCGGGCCTATTTCATGGTGGACACCGAGGTCCCGGCGGCGGTGGTGGACTTCCTGCGCCCGCTGATGCCGCGCAAGGGCAAGGCTGAGCTCTATACCGCCATTGGGTTGCAGAAGTTCGGCAAGGCGGAGTTTTACCGGGATTTCCTCAAGCACCTGCGCTACTCGGCGGACGACTTCCTGATCGCCCCCGGGATCCGCGGCATGGTGATGTGCGTCTTCACCCTGCCTTCCTTCCCCTATGTCTTCAAGGTCATCAAGGACCGCTTCCCCCCGCCCAAGGAGATGACCCGGGAGACCGTAAAGGAGAAGTACCAGCTCGTGAAGCTGCATGACCGGGTGGGTCGCATGGCCGACTCCTGGGAGTATTCCCACGTGGCCTTCCCGGCGACCCGCTTCGACGCCGAGCTGCGGGCCCTGCTGGAGCGGGAATGCGCCGGCAGCCTGGAGCTGGACGGGGACCAGCTCATCATCAAGCACCTCTACATCGAGCGGCGCCTGTCACCCCTGAACCTGTATCTGCGCACCGCCGACGCGGACGAGATCCGCCACGCGGTGCGGGACTACGGCAACGCCATCCGCCAACTCGCCGCCGCCAACATCTTCCCCGGGGACTTCCTGTTCAAGAACTTCGGGGTCACCCGTCAGGGCCGGGTGGTCTTCTACGACTACGACGAGCTCTGCTACCTCACCGAGTGCAACTTCCGGAAAATCCCGGACGCCCCTTACCCGGAGATGGAGATAGCCGAGGAGCCCTGGTACACGGCTGGACCGGCGGACGTCTTCCCCGAGGAGTTCGAAACCTTCCTGCTCACCGACCCGCGCATCCGCAAGGTCTTCCTGGAGCTGCACCGCGACCTGCTCGACCCCGCTTGGTGGCGGGCCCGCCAAGCGGCCATCCGCGAGGGCCGGCTGGAGGACGTCTTCCCCTACCCCACCGAACGGCGTTTTCGGTCAGTTCCAGCGGATCAGGCTCCGGCTCGCGAAGACCTGTAGCCTTGATCCCGCCGGTGCAAGGTTCACGCGATCAGGGGTGACCCACCCGTACCATCACACTCAGCGACGGGTGCTGATCGGGCGGACCGAGGTAGCTTCCAGCGACCGGCGGCACGGCCTCGGGGTGGCGTGCCACCGCCACCGCGATGTGCCGGTTGCCTGTTACCTGACCGCTGGTGGGATCGAACCCCTTCCAGCCGGCCCCCGGCAGGTAGACCTCGGCCCAGGCATGGGTCGAGCCCTCGCCGGCGTCGTTCGCCTCCGCGTACAGATAACCGCTGACAAAGCGGCTGGCAAGGCTCAGGTGCCGGCAGGCCTCCATGAACAGGGCCGCGAAATCGCGGCAGGAGCCACTGCCGATCTCCAGTGTCTGGGCGGGCGACCGCACGCCCGGCTCCTCGCGCATCCGATAGGCAAACCGGCCGGCAATCGCACGGTTCAGCTGATCCAGCAGCGTGAAGGTCTCCATGGGGCGCTGGAGGTCCAGCCCGTCCATCCAGCGCTGGACCAGGTTCCGATCGCTGGGATACACGGCC
>JBGSUY010000594.1:0-2184 GCA_041753195.1 Chromatiaceae bacterium | reverse complement strand
CTGGCTGCTCCTGGGTCTGCCGGGGCTTGCCTACGCGGCGGGGGCCGAGTCACTCTGGCTGGCCGGCGGGCTGCTGCTGGGGACCTGGCTCAACTGGCGCCTGATGGCGGCACGGCTGCGGGTCTTCAGCGAGTCATTCGGGGATGCCCTGACCCTGCCCGAATACTTCGCGAACCGCTTCGGCGCCGGAACGGGTGGCCTGCGCGGGATCGCCGCCCTCTTCGTGCTGATCTTCTTCCTGATCTACACCAGCTCGGGCCTGGTGGCCGGGGGCAGGCTCTTCGAAGCGGTGTTCCGGCTGCCCTATGTTTGGGCGGTGGCGGCTGGGGCCCTGGCGATCCTGCTCTACACCGCGGTGGGGGGCTTCCTGGCGGTTTCCTGGACCGACGTGCTCCAGGGGCTCTTGATGGCCGCCGCCCTGGTGGCGGTGCCCCTCTTTGCCGTCAACCAGCTCGGCGGGCTGGAGCCCTCGGCCGCCGCCATCTCTGCCGCCAGCCCCCACCTCTTTGAACCCTTCACCACCCGCGATGGCGGCCCCATCGGTCTCATCGCCGTCATCTCCCTGGCGGCCTGGGGGCTCGGCTATTTCGGCCAACCCCACATCCTGGCCCGCTTCCAGGCGATCAGGTCCGTGGCGGCGGTGCCCAAGGCGCGACGCATCGCACTGGTCTGGGTCGCCCTGACAATGACCGGGGCCATCCTGACGGGTCTCGCCGGAATTCCACTCCTCGATCCGCCCCTCTTGGGGGCCGAGCGCGAAAAGGTCTTCATCCAGTTGGTGGATCTGCTCTTCAACCCCTGGATCGCGGGGATCTGCCTCGCCGCCATCCTGGCCGCCATCATGAGCACCGCCGACTCTCAGCTCCTGGTGTCCAGCGCCGCCTTCACCGAGGACTTCTATCGGCACTGGCTGCGGCCCCGGGCCGGACACCGGGAGCTGGTGGCGGCGGGTCGGCTGTCCGTCCTGGTGCTGGCGGTCCTCGCCTTCCTGCTGGCGCTGGACCCGGAGGCCCAGGTGCTGGACCTGGTGGGCCGAGCCTGGGCCGGGTTCGGGGCCGCCTTCGGTCCGGCGCTGATCCTGTCGTTGCACTGG
The DNA here is from genome assembly GCA_041753195.1 of Chromatiaceae bacterium. Classification (GTDB taxonomy): domain Bacteria; phylum Pseudomonadota; class Gammaproteobacteria; order Chromatiales; family Chromatiaceae; genus Thiodictyon. The sequence goes on along the minus strand of JBGSUY010000594.1, from coordinate 1,091 downwards.
CCACGCATGACCGGCCGAGGGGCGCTGGGGGGGATCCTCACGGGGGGGCTGACGGTGTTGGTGTGGGGCCGGCTAGAGGGGGGGCTCTTCGACCTCTACGAGCTGGTGCCGGGGTTTGTGCTCTCCTGGCTCGCGGTGTGGGGCTTGAGCCTGCTCGACCGCCCCCCAGCCCCCGAGATCGCCCTTGGGTTTGCCGCCGCGCGGGCCAAGCTGGACGGAGTCCATAGGTAAGGGTGGTCCGCGAATAAACGCGAAACAACGCGAGTAAGTCGATAAATGTCAATCGAATCCTGAAGCCAGGGGCATCCTCTGAGCGCTGGGGCTGGGCGGCAGCGGGGAGCGAGGACACGCTTCGCCTTTTTCGCGCCATTCGCGTTATTTGCGGTGTAAGGGCGAAACCGGGGCTACCTGGAGAGCAGATCGCGTGTTGGACCGGATCACCCTGCTGTTTCCGCTCTGGGCCCTGCTGGGCTCGCTCCTGGCCTTCGCCGATCCGGAGCCCCTGGCGGGCCTCAAGCCCTGGATTGTCCCCCTGCTGGGCCTGGTGATGTTCGGCATGGGGGTGACCCTGACGGCGGGGCAGTTCCGGGAGGTGCTGCGCCGCCCCCGGCTGGTGGCCCTGGGGGCGGCCCTGCAGTTCGGCGTCATGCCGTTGGCCGCCTGGGCCATCGGTCACCTGATGGGTCTGCCAGCCGCGCTGCTGGTGGGCCTGGTCCTAGTGGGGGCGAGTCCGGGCGGGACCGCATCCAATGTCATCTGCTACCTGGCCCGGGGGGACCTGGCTCTGTCAATCATGCTGACCACCGTCTCGACGCTGCTCGCGGTGGTGCTGACCCCGCTGCTTACCCTGCTCTACGTGGGCGAGCGGGTCCCGGTCCCGGCGGGGGACATGCTGGTCTCAATCCTCCAGGTGGTGCTGGTGCCGGTGGCCCTTGGGGTGCTGGTGAACCGTCTGGCGGGCAAGCGGATCGCCGGCCTTCAGCGGCTATTCCCCCTAGTCTCGGTGGGGGCCATCGTGCTCATCATCGCCATCATCGTAGCGCTCAACCGCGGCAGCCTGGCCGCCATGGGGCCCGCGGCGGCCCTCGCCG
>JBGSUY010000593.1:0-3346 GCA_041753195.1 Chromatiaceae bacterium | reverse complement strand
GCGGGCAAGGCCGGCGGCAGACGCAGGGTCTCAGGGGCCACCCCCGCGAGCAGATCGTTGAGGATCAGACCCGCCTCGCGCCCCATGGCCGCGAAGCTCGGCATGGAGCCACCGACGACGCCCGCGCCGATGAAGGTATCGAAAGGCCCGTAGACGGGTGCCGTGGCGGCCCCGGCCATCAGTCTGGCGGCCTCGCGGGGGACGAGCTGGCGGCCCGCGCCGTCCTCGAAATAGCCCGGTGTGACGACCACGCAATCCTCACCCAGCTCCCCCAGACGCCTCAGCACCGCATCGGTAGACAGGGCGGCGAGCGGCTCCACGATCACCCGATCCTTGATGCGGGCGGCCTCATCGCGCAGCCTCAGCTCCCAATCGCGGTCCTGGACCGAGGCACCCGTCACCAAAACCAGCCGCCGGGCCCGCGGATGCAAGCGCAAGGCGAGCTCGATGGTGCCCCGGAGATCGTATTCAGTGGGAACGCCGACCACGTCGGGCGGCAGTGGCCCCCGTGCAGCCAGGGAGGACCGGGAAGCGGCGGCGTGCACGACCGGGATCCGGGGAAAGAGCCGGGCGCGGTTGCGCATCACCAGATCAAGGGCCTCGTCGCCCCCGACCACGAGCACGTCCGGCGGGCGAATGGCGTACTTGTCGCGCAGGAAGTCGGTCAGGGCACGCAAGTAGGCCTCGCCGTCGAAGCGGGGGTAGTCGAGGAACTCGGCGCTCAGAACCACATCGCCCGCAAGGGTCTCGCGCAGTCCCCGGTCGAACTCCACATTCGCGGGCAGAAGACGGTTGTTCGAATAGAGCACCAGGACATGGGGAGGTGCCGCGGAGGGCGCGGTAGGCACCGCCGCCATGAGCAGGAGGCCGCAGGCAACCTGAACCAGGGCCCCGAGGACAGACATCATGGGCCTCACCATGGGTCTCAGCCGACGCGGATGCGTCCCATGCCGTGCGATCGCCGGAGACCCCACCCGCCCCGACTGGGGAGTCACCCCAAGGTACAGCGCTTACTCGGGCCCGGTGTCGAGGCCGTCGTCGTGGGGCCGCCCAAGCCGTTTCGAGTCCAGCAGCGCTGGCGAAGCTGGCCCGGTCCTTCCGGCACCGGGGCGGCAGGGAGCCAGCAGACCGGTCCCATCGTGCCTGTCATTACCTGGCAAAGACTGACTCCGCCCGACCGGATGACCTGACGGGCGGAGCCGCGAAGACGACTTGCGTCCTTCCGTTTCGTCTACGGCTACTTCGCTTCCATTTTCTTCACATCTCCCTCGGCCTTCTCTTCGGCCTTTTCCAGCTTGGCCTCCCCCTTCTCACTCATGCCCTTGAGGTCCTTCTCGGCCTTCTGGTGCTCGGGCGACAGCGTCAGCTCCGCCTCCGCCTTCTCATGGGCCTTCTCCAACTTCTCGGCGCTCTCCGCGGCGACACCGGTCGCGAGGATCAGGGCGAAGGCCGAGGCGGCCAGGGTCACAGGCGCTTTGATGTTCATCTCTGTTCTCTCCGATAGGGCTGTTTCATGGATTCGAATGGTTCGAGCCGGACTGACCGGCCCCGTGGATCCGACCGCCATCAGGTCGCACGACAGGGCCACGGGGGGGAGACGATACCATGAAGGCCTCGGCTTCGGGGGATCGGATCCGGACCCCGCGCGCACTGGGATCTGACAGGCCCACGCCGATCGCGAGCAACGGCCTCAACGACAGTCGCAGTTGGCCGCCCATGCCGGCCGTCCAGCCCAGCCTCCGGCGCCCGCACGTCGACTTCCGCAGCGGTTTGCCAACGTTACCCGTAGGTCGGGCTTCAGCCCGACAGCGCCCTCTCAGGAAGCGCAAGCGCCGCAGTCGGGCTTAAGCCCGACCTACGACTTGGTTCAGAGACGCGTCGGCCCCCTCGATGATTCAATGGAGCTTGAGCACCTCGGGGGCTATGGTATGGACGATGACGTTGGTTAGCCCCGAGATGATGAACTGCATGCCGATGGAGGCCACCAGCAGGCCCAGGATGCGGGTGAGGATGCTCAGGCCCACATCCCCCAGCAGGCGCCGGAGAACCCGTCCCGAGAGCAGGATCAGGAAGGTCGCAACGCCGATAGTCACCGTCACGCCGATGAGACCGAGGGAAACCTCCGCCTCCTTCATTGCCCGCGCCTCACCCGCATAGAGGATCAGGTTGGCGATCACCCCGGGGCCCACGAGCAGCGGCATGGCGAAGGGGACCACGATCTGACGGTAGACGGACTTGGCCTCGCCGAGCTCGCTCTGCTGCGTCTCCACCACCAGGTCCTTGGCCGCCTTTCCCGGATCGCCCGTGACGATGTTGATCCCGATCAGGAGCAGCAGGATGCCGCCGGCGACCCGGAAGGAATCCAGGGTGATGCCGAAGAAGTCGATGATGGCGTTGCCGGTCAGCAGGAAGAGCAGCATCAACCCGATGACCGTCAGGGACACGAGCAGGGCGAGCCAACGCTGCACGCCCGCACTCAGGTTGGCCGTATAGCCCATGAAGACGGGGAGCATCCCCAGGGGGTTGACGAGGGCGAAGAGGGTCGCCGCGAAGGTGCTGAGGATACTGGCGGGCTCCATCATCCGCTCCTACCGAACCCAAGGTTGAGGTTGAACCGAGCGCTCGGGATTCTCAGGGTTGCCCCACCGCGCTGCTTGGCATGTCACGACAGACTGGTCCCGCCGACCCCCTTCTCCGTTGAAATCGGGTCAACATCCGGCGCCTCCCCTGGCTCGTAGACCCCCGGGATCGACTCGGCCAGGATCCCCGCGTGGATGGCGAAGACCGCCACCGGGACCCCGAGCAGCAGGCCCCAGATGCCGAACAGGTGCTCGCCGACCACCAGCACCGCGAGCACCAGGACCGGGTGCAGGTGCAGGAAGCGCCCGACGATCCTTGGGGACAGCACCACCGACTCGATGGCGTGGATGACCCCGATGCCGATAAGCGCATAGAGGGCCAGGACCAGGGAGCCGTCCGGCTGCAACAGTGCCTGCAGTGCGATCGGAATCCCCGAGAAGATGATCCCCAGCACCGGGATGAAGCTCGCGATGAAGACCAGGGCGCCGAGCAGGAGCTCGTTGCCCAGACCAAGCAGCCGCATCAGGGCGAAGGTGAGCAGGGTATTGAAGACCGCGATCACCGCTTGGGCCGCGAAGGAGCGCCCGATTAGGCGCGCCACCGCGGTCAGGTTGGGGACCAACCTGGCATAGGGGCCCGCGAGTCGGCTGTGGCGCAGGCGCCGCGCGCCGCGCCTGAGACCCACCATGTCGAAGCTGATGAGGATGGTCAGGAGCAGGGCGGTACCGATCTGGGCGGGGACGGCGATCAGGCCCCGGACCGCCGC
>JBGSUY010000592.1:0-1607 GCA_041753195.1 Chromatiaceae bacterium | reverse complement strand
GCGCACCGAGTACCAGCGCCTGGCGGACGACGACCGGGCCCTGACCAATGAGCTGCAGACCCTCAAGGGGCTTCCGGCGGAGACCACCGACGGCTATCAGATCCCGCTCTATCTCAACACCGGCCTGGTCTCTGAGAACCGGCCCATGGGCATCGAGGAGTCCGCGGGGGTGGGACTCTATCGCACCGAGCTGCCCTTCATCGTGCGCGACAGCTTCCCGGGCGAGGCCGCCCAGATGTCCAACTACCGGACCGTCTTGGAGCTCTTCGCCCCGCGGCCGGTCACCATCCGCACCCTGGACATCGGCGGCGACAAGCCCCTGCCCTATTTTCCGGTTCACGAGGCCAACCCCTTCCTCGGGTGGCGCGGGATCCGCATCACCCTGGACCACCCGGAGATCTTCCTGACCCAGGTGCGGGCCATCCTGAGGGCCGCCATCGGACTCGACAACCTGCAGCTCCTGCTCCCCATGATCAGCACGGTGGCGGAGGTGGACGAGGCCCTGCTCCTGGTCCACCGGGCCCACGACGAGCTGCTGGAGGAGGGCTACCCGGTTCGCCTGCCACCCATCGGGGTCATGATCGAGGTACCGGCGGCGGTCTATCAGTCCGAGGCCCTGGCCCGGCGGGTGGACTTCCTCTCGGTGGGCACCAACGACCTCACCCAATACCTGCTGGCGGTGGACCGCAACAACGCCCACGTGGCGAAGCTCTACGACGAGCTCCACCCGGCGGTGCTGCGGGCCCTGACACAGATCCTGGTGGGGGCGCGGGTGCATGGGCGCGAGGTGAGCATCTGCGGGGAGATGGCTGGGGATCCCCTGGCGGCGGTGCTCCTACTGGGCATGGGGGTCCACAGCCTGAGCATGGGGGCGGGCAGCCTGCTACGGGTCAAGCGGGTGATCCGCAGCATCAGCCGGTCGCGGGCCCGGGAGGTCCTCAAGGTGGCGCTACAGTGCGAGGGTGCCGACGCGGTGCGGCGCCTGCTGCTCGACGTCCTGGACGCCGTGGGGCTGACCGCCCTGGTGAGACCGGCAACCTAGGGGTAATCCGGTCCCCAAGTCAGCATGGCCCCGCGATGCGGTCCGGTCCCTCCGAGGGGCCCCTCAGGCGTGGAGCGGTGCGCTTGTGGGCAGAGTCTTGCCCGGATTGAGAATGCCGGCTGGGTCGAAGCACCGCTTGATATCACCCATCAGGCGGAGCGCGGTGGCGTCGAGCTCCCTGGCCACGTAGTCCCGCTTCTCCAGGCCCACCCCATGCTCCCCGGAGAGGGTCCCCCCCAGACTCAAGACCAGATCGAAGACCGCCTCCAGGCAACCGGAGGCGCGGGCCATCTCGTCCCCGTCGTCCGGGTTCACCAGCAGGTTGACGTGAATGTTCCCGTTACCCGCGTGACCGAAGTTGACGATGCGGATGCCGGTCTCCCGGGCGAGACGATCCAGGCCCTCGATGAACTCGGCCATGCGGGAGACCGGTACCACCACGTCCTCGTTGATCTTCTTGGGGGCGATGTGGCGCAGCGCCGGGGAGAGCGCCTTGCGGGTCCGCCACAGGGCATTCACCTCGGCGGCGTCCTCGGCGCGGCGCAGCTCCAACAGGCCCTCGCCA
>JBGSUY010000591.1:0-3560 GCA_041753195.1 Chromatiaceae bacterium | reverse complement strand
CGCACATGGGCGCGCAACAGTGCGGCGAGGTTCAGCGCGATGGTGGCGTGCTCCTCGGTGGCGCCCGCCATCGCGAAGACCTCGCCGGCGACATACTCGTGGCGGATCGGCGAGACCGCCTCACCGGCCAGATACTCCTCGATGGTGATCAGGCGGGTCGGTGCAGCGCTGGACATGGCGGCTCCGCTCAGGGATGGGGCGTCACGGGACTTGGCGGCGCGCCATTCATTATAGGCCGGGGGCGCCGGCATCCGGCCGCTACCGGCAGCGGCGGCTGAGGGGCTCCACCGGCCCTGGCATGCGTGGTGGATTGCCCCACCGTGGTCTTGAGCAACCAGTCGAAGTCCATTATCGAAGTGTGAATGAACCGCGTCAGAGTCGAAACGCCAACCCTCTTGGTCGTAGACCGACCTCCCGCGAGGCGGTCCTCAGGGCTCTTGTTCCCAGGGTGGGATCCTGAAGGCGCGCGCCTCGTCGGCACCGCCTGGCGCCATGAAATCGTGGATCGAATCGTCGACGAAGTAACGCCAGAACGACGTTTCAATCGCCTGGTCACGAATGGCGAACGCGCTGTCGGCCTCACGCTGTCGAAGAAACTGCCGGTAAGCGTCGAGCGGCTCCGGTCCGAGCTGCTGATAGATGATGCGGCCCCCGTACTGGTCGTACAGCGCTTTGTTGATCTTCCACTGCCGGATGATGCCACCGGCCGTGTCGCGCAGCATCGCGTCCACCTCGGCCTTCTCCTCTGGCGTCAAATCGTCTTCCGCCGCCGGGTCGTTTGCCGCCGTGTCGCGGCGCATCTTCCCTAGCAGGGCGTCAATTTCCGCGGGCTCGGCCCTAATCCCGCGCTCTGCCGCGTACTGGTCGAGGAGGCGGGTGATGATGGTCTCCTGCACCTCTGTGGGATCTGCACTGGGCACCGGCTCCCCCAGCACCTCGGCGGGTTCGGTCGCAGCTGCGTTAAGTCCCCAACATCCACTGCCGAACAGGCAGAGAAGCAGCGCAACGGTACGTAGCTTCATCATATCGGCGGATTCCCTCACCCGCCCTCGATGGCTGACAGCGGCACCTCGTAGACCTCGCCGTTGTCGCGGGTGACGGTCCACAGGTCGCCGTTCAGCTCGGCCTTCACCTCGCCGGCGGTGGCGTTGACAGAGTCGGTCATGAAGTTGAGGGTGAACTGCTTGCCGAGCTGGCTCTGGACGACGATCGATGCCTTGCGGTTCTCCATGCGCAGGATGCCGGCCGGGCAGTTTCCGTACTCCCTGTCGCCCGCCGCCTTGCAGCGCAGCAGCGTGGTGGCATCGTACTCTCCGCCGGCGTACTTGGTGGCGAAGGGGGCGGTGGCATTGTCCGCGGCGGCAGGCTCGCTCGCGGCGTTGTCCCAGTAGACGAAGAGGCTCTCCTTCGCGAAACGAAAGATCAGCCCCGCCTCCCCGAGTCCGCTCTGACGGTAGACCGGGTGCCCGTCCTGGTCGCGGAAGTTGCCGGGCGTGTCGCCCACCGGCGACAGATCGTAGGTGATGCCGTCCTCGCGAATGATGGTGATATGGCCCTGCCGCTGGCCAAAGGTACAGGGGACCATCTTCTCCAGCTTGTCCGAGCCCTGCGGGTAGATCTCGCAGCGGGCCTGCGTCGAGTCCGCCGCGGACGGCAGTACCCAGCCCGCCAACAGGGCGGCGATCAGGGCCGCCGGTGCTTTCCGATTCATCGTCTTCAAGACCTCCGATCAATGTTTGGTGTGTAGGTAGTCCGGCGGCTCCCGCGAGCCGGGTAAGCGGGCGCCTCCGTGTTCGTCCGCTGCGGGTGCCGGACGCGGCGTCATTTTCCGGGTTGAACGCACGCGGGGGTTCACCCGAACACCGCAAACCCCTGATCGATGCGCTCCAGGATGCCATAGGTCATGGCGCCGAGCACCGCGCAGAGAAAGGCGCCTCCAGCGAGGAGGTACGCTAGAAGCCGGCTGAGATGGGCTGCCAGCTCCTGCGCTGTCTCGGCAGCGTGCCCGTGCGCCCCCAGTGCCGCAATACCGGCGACATGCCGCCGTATGCCCAAGAGCAGGACGCCCAGGCCCAGGAAGATGGCGCCGACAGCGAGGTGGATGCCGAGGAATTCAGTGCCCTGCGGGGCGCGATCCGGAATGAAGAAGCTGGCGATGACGAGCACGCCCGCGGCGCTCGAGAGGAGCGCCGCGCCGAGATAGACGAGCCTGAAGACGACAACCATTGTTCACGCCGGCGCGCGGCGACGTTCGCCGCGTATCCCGGGCCGTGGAGCCCGGCGCCGGCAGCGCAAGCTGAGACCAACGCGGCCGCCGCCGTGCTCAAGGGCGCTCAGCGGCACTTCGGGTGCTCGTGAATGTCGACGGCGCTGTCAACCCGGTCATTGGCGTTAGCCAACTGGACGCATTGGTGGGTCTTGGCGTTGTAGTAAATGCCGTAGATTGTGTCCCCTGCGGTGAGCGTGTCGACGTTCGTGAAGCCGCGGGAGGTCATCACGTCGAAGGCCTTGATCGAGTCCATGCCCTTCAGATCCGAGATCTTCGCCTTCGAGGCCGGTTTTTCCGTGGCAGGGGCGTGTTTCGCCGACGCAGGTTGCGATTTCTGATGGTCCTCGGCGGCGCGGCAGCCCTTCTTGTAGGACTCGCCGTGCTGCTCCTGATCGTAGCGACCGTGGGAGCAGTCGTTGTAGCCACGCTGGTATTCCCGCTCCGAGGCCGTGGAGGCAAAGGCGGCGGGGGCGGCCGCGGTGAGCAGCATGGCGACGGTAACGATGGAAATTTTCATACTCGGGTACTCCTGAGGGATTCGAAAGGAACGAGCGCCGCGGCCCAACGGCGCCAGACAACGCATGCAACGTACGCCCGCGTCAATGGGCCTTCAAATTCGGGCGTCAGGTCAATAAGCAGCAATCGGAGTCGTTATCCACGCTTTCGATGGCGCTCAGCCCTCGCCCATGTACTGGGTGCGGATCAACTTTGCGTTGCGGTCGAGGATGCAGGCCCAGGGCTGCTCGGCCGTCGGGACATGCACCGTCACCCAGAGCTCGCCGTCAGTGAACTTGGTACTAATGATCCAGAGGTCGCTCGCGGGCAACTGCAACTCACGGGCCAGGGCCGCGGTGCAGGTACGCTCGGCAAGATTTTCCGGGGGATGGGTGCTCGGGGCCTTGGCGACCGGCTCGGTTCGGACAACCCCCTGGTCCTCGACACAGGCGGTCAGGGTCGAGGCGGCGAGCGCCAGGGCGGCGATCTTGGTGAGCATCTTCATGGCATGGGATTCCGTCTGGGAGAGTGGATGATGATCCCGCCGCACGCGATCGCGCCGAACCGGCCGGTGCCGCGCCGAGTGCGCGCTTGGCCGATCCGACTCCGCACAACGGTACGGGGCAGGGTGCGGACGGTAGCACCGCCGGTCCTTCGGCCGCACCGGTGCCCGGCCAAAGAGTTCGGCAAACCAAACAATTCGTTCGGCCAGCCAACTTTTCCGTCGGCTCGGGGGAGTGTCCCGGTATGGAGTCTGGTGAATGCCTGGCGGCGGTGAACCCGCGTGGCGCGCGCC
>JBGSUY010000590.1:0-12510 GCA_041753195.1 Chromatiaceae bacterium | reverse complement strand
GAGGCGCTCGGCGAGACCCTCAGTGTCGCGGCCCCGGGGAGCGGCGTCACGGGCCCTGATGGGCTCGCGGGTGGGGCGCCGTGAGCGAGGTCTTGACCCGCGGGACCTGGATGGTCTTCTTGACCCTGGTGGTCGCCCTGTTCCTGACCATCCTGCCCCTGCCGACCGCCATTGAGGATTTGCGGCCTCAGTGGGTGGCCATGACCCTGATCTTCTGGGCGCTCGCCCTGCCGGAGCGGGTGGGTGTGTTCTGGGCCTTCGGCACCGGGCTGGTGCTGGACGTGGCAAGCGGGACCCTGCTCGGGCACCACGCCCTCGGGCTCTCGCTGGTGGTCTATGTGGCGGTGGAACTGCACGCGCGCGTCCGCATCTTCCCACTCTGGCAGCAGGCCCTGTTCGTCTGGGTGCTCCTGATCCTGGAGCGGCTCCTGGCCCTGTGGGTTCTGGGCGCGACCGGTCAGCCGATGCCGGGTCTGAGCTACTGGGCGTCCGCCTTCGCGGGACTGCTCCTGTGGCCCTGGCTCTATCTAGTCTTGCGGGATCTGTCCCGGCGCGCCGGGGCGGTGTGACCGGTGCGGCTCGACTCCAGTCTCGAGGACCGCCGGCGCGAGCGCCACCTGGTGGCCGTGCGCGCCGGTGTGGCTGGGGCCCTGGTCTTTCTGGCCCTGTCGCTGGTGGCGTTGCGACTGGTGCGGCTCCAGGTCGATCAGCACGAGCACTTCTCGGTGCTGTCCCGCGACAACCGGGTCAAGGTCCAACCGGTCCCCCCCACCCGCGGCCTGATCTACGACGCCCAGGGGGTCCTGCTGGCCGACAACCACCCGTCCTTCTCCCTGGAGATCACCGTGGAGAAGGTGGATGACCTGGCCGGCACCATCGACGCCCTGTCCGCCATCATCCTCGTGGACCCCAAGGACCTGGCCCGATTCGAACGACTCAAGCGCCAGCGGGTACGCTTCCAAGGGGTCCCGTTACGCCTGAACCTGACCCCGGACGAGGTGGCCCGGTTCTCAATCGACAGCCATCGTTTTCCGGGGGTGGACGTGCGCGCCGAGCTGATCCGCTCCTATCCGCGGGGCGAGCTCACTTCTCACGTGCTGGGCTATGTGGGTCGCATCAACATGGAGGAGATGACACGGATCGACACCAGTGACTATGCGGGCACCCATTTCATCGGAAAGGGCGGGGTCGAGAAGGCCCATGAGGGGCTGCTGCATGGGCACGTCGGTCACCAGCAGGTGGAGGTGAATGCGCGAGGGCGGGTGCTGCGCACCCTGGAGGGCAAGGCGCCGGTACCCGGCCGCGACCTGCACCTGTTTCTCGACATCGGTCTGCAACAGGCGGCGACCGAGGCCCTGGGGGACAACCGCGGTGCCGTGGTCGCGATCGATCCGCGCACCGGCGGCGTCTTGGCCCTGGTCAGCAAGCCGAGCTTCGACCCCAACCTTTTCGTCGAGGGGATCGCCCAACCCGACTACCATGCGCTGCTCTATTCGCCGGACAAGCCACTCTACAATCGGGCCGTGCGCGGCCAGTATCCGCCGGGCTCTACGGTCAAGCCCTTCGTCGCCCTCGCCGGCCTGGCCACCGGGGTGGTCGACGCGCGCAAGCCGAAATATTGCCCTGGCGCCTACCAGCTTCCGGGTCAAAGCCATCGCTATCGCTGTTGGCGCCGCGGTGGTCATGGGACCATCGCCCTGGAGCAGGCCGTGGTGCAGTCGTGCGATGTGTACTTCTACGACCTGGCCCACGACCTGGGGATCGATCGCCTGAAGGGCTTTCTCGGTGAATTCGGGTTCGGGTCCATGACCGGGGTCGACGTGGCCGGCGAGCTCGGGGGTCTGGTGCCCTCCCGGGAGTGGAAGGAGCGGGCGCGCAAGCAGCCCTGGTATCCGGGGGAGACCCTGATCGTCGGGATCGGGCAGGGCGCCTTTCTCGCCACGCCCTTGCAGCTCGCGGTGGCCACCGCCACCCTGGCCAACCGAGGCCACTTCATCCAGCCTCGGGTCGCCCGGGCCTCCCAAGTGCCGGGATCCCGGGAGACACAGGAGTTGCCGGCCCTGACCCATCCGGTGGACGTGGGGGACCCGCAGCATTGGGACCAGGTGATCCGCGCGATGACGGAGGTGATTGAGGGGGCCAGGGGGACCGCCAAGCGGATCCAGACCAAGGCCTATCGGATCGCCGGCAAGACGGGTACCTCTCAGGTCTTCACTGTGGGTCAGAAGGAGAGTTACAACGCCGCGCGCCTGGACAAGCGCATGCACGACCATGCGCTCTTCATCGCCTTCGCCCCCGTGGAAGATCCCCGCATCGCGGTCGCTGTGATCATTGAGAACGGGGGCCACGGGGGGGCGGTGGCCGCCCCCGTCGCCCGGCAGGTGATGGACGCCCATCTGGGGGGCTCCAAGCTCCTCGCGCGGGGCGAGTCGGTCCATGGGGAATAGACCCGCCTCCGCCAGCCTCGAATCGGCACAGGACCCCGCCGGGTCGGGGCTCCTGGGGCGCCTACACCTCGATGTGCCCCTCTTGCTCGGGCTCCTGGTCCTGTGTGCCTTCGGCCTCGTGGTCCTCTACAGCGCCAGCAATCAGGACCTGGGTAGCGTCAAGCGCCAGTTGGTGCGTCTCGGTCTTGCGCTGGGCCTCATGGTTGCCCTGGCCCAGGTCCACCCTGCTCGCCTGCGGAGCTGGACTCCGCTCGTCTACGGGCTCGGCCTCTTGATGCTGGTGGCGGTGCTCATGGTGGGCGACGTGGGCAAGGGCGCCCAGCGCTGGCTAGATCTCGGGTTCATGCGCTTCCAGCCCTCCGAGCTACTCAAGCTCGCGGTGCCCATGATCGTCGCCTGGCTATTCGCGGCTCGGCCCCTCCCGCCGAGTCTGCCGCGCGTCCTCGGGGCCGCCGCCCTGACTCTGGTTCCGGTTCTCTTGATCGCTAAGCAGCCGGATCTCGGGACCGCCATCCTGGTCGCCGCCGCCGGTGCCGCGGGGCTCTTCATAGGCGGTCTGTCCTGGCGCCTCATTCTAGCCATTGCTGCCGTGGGGGCCGCCATGGCCCCGATGCTCTGGTACGGCATGCGGGACTATCAGCGCCAGCGCGTCCTGACCTTTTTGGATCCGGAGTCGGACCCCTTGGGTACGGGTTACCACATCATCCAGTCTGAGATCGCAATCGGCTCAGGTGGGGTATTCGGAAAAGGCTGGCTGAACGGCACCCAGTCACATCTCGAGTTTCTGCCGGAACGCCATACGGACTTTATCCTCGCCGTGATCGGCGAGGAACTCGGGCTGGCCGGCATCCTTGCCCTCTTGGCTCTCTATCTGTTCATTATCTATCGAGGCCTGAGCATTGCAGCCAATGCCTCGGATTCCTACGGCCGGGTGCTTGCCGGCGGCCTGTCCCTGGTGTTCTTCGTCTATGTCTTCGTCAACACAGGCATGGTGATCGGGCTGCTTCCGGTCGTCGGTGTACCCTTGCCTTTGGTGAGCTACGGCGGTACCTCCATGGTCACCCTCATGGCGGGGTTCGGCATGCTCATGGCCGTTCAGACTCACCGAAAAGCATTTCAATTTTAATCAGTTTAGTGATAAACTGATGAACAAGCGTTAGAAGCGTGTCCGCCCTCATGCCTCTTGATCAGACAAACCGAACCGCTCGCGGCCTCGACTCGCTGACCTTTCGGTCGTGTCTATTCACTCTGGCCCTACTGGCCTGGTCTCCCCTAATCGCCAGCCAACCCGCCGGACCACCTCCGGCGCAGTCCGCGAGCTACGAGACCGGGCGAGCCCTGTTCGCGGGCGAGATGGTCCAGAAGCACGGCTTCGATGCGGAGCGCATCCGCTCACTGCTGGGTCGCGGAAGCTATCGCCAGGAGATCATCGACGCCATGGAGCGGCCCTATGAGGCCAAACCCTGGCATCTCTATCGCCGTCTTTTCTTGACGCGCGAGCGCATCAGCGGGGGCCTTTCCTTTTGGCGGGAGAACGCGCCCATCCTGGCTCGGGCGCAGGCGACCTACGGGGTGCCACCCGAGATCGTCGTGGCTATCCTCGGGGTCGAAACAAGTTACGGCTCCCGCTTGGGGGATCATCGTGCACTCGACGCCCTCACCACCCTCGGGTTCTCCTACCCGAAGCGGGCCGAATTCTTTCGCGGGGAGCTGGAACAGCTGCTGTTGCTTGGCCACGAGGGTCAGGTGGACGCCGCGGGGGCGGTCGGCTCCTATGCGGGTGCCATGGGAAAGCCACAATTCATCCCCTCCAGCTATCGAGCCTACGCGGTGGACTTCGATGGGGACGGACGACGCGACCTTTGGGGGAGTAACGCCGATGTGATCGGCAGCGTCGCGAATTATTTCAGTCAACATGGCTGGCGGCGCGGTGAGCCGGTGGCCTTTCGGGTCAAAGTCCCAGGTGCTCTACCGCTGGGCCCGGAGGTGGCGGAGAAGAAACCCGTCGCGCCGAATACCACCGTCGATCGCTTGCGCTCCGCGGGCATCCAGTGGCGGGACCCGGTAAGCGGCGCTGCGCCGGCCACCCTGGTGCGACTCGATGGGCCAGATGATGAGTACTGGGTCGCACTTCAGAATTTCTACGTGATCACCCGCTACAACCACAGCAACCTGTACGCGATGGCGGCGTATCAATTGAGTCAGGAGATCAAGGCGCTCTATGGGGACGGCGCCTGAATGGGAGGGGGGTCCGTGGGGAGGGGCCTGGGTCGAGGGGGCCTTGGTCCGTCGCCGTTCTTTGCTCAGTCGCTTTGTGACTGGTCTAGGCGGGGCATCCTGCCCCGTAAGAGAAACGTTGCCTTAGCAACGTTTCCCCATGGCAGGCGCCGCACCCGTTGGTGCTTGCCGGTCCATCGGGTGACCAGACCTGATCCAACGAGACAACCCGGGGGGATCGTCAGATGAACGAGGGGTTAACGGGGCGCATTGGCGTCGTTGCGCGATTGGGTCGCGGAGGCGGCCAAACCAGTCGGGCTTGGAAGGCGGGCGCGGTGATCGTCACCCTATCGCTTGTAGGGCTTCTTGGCGGTTGTGCCAGTGGTGGTGACACCCGAACCGAGGTAGCCGGTTCCGGCGGTTCCGATCGGGCCGATATCCCGGATGCGGTCCCGCGGGCCGAGCCCCTGTCCAGATCCGGAAATCCGGCATCCTACAAGGTGCGGGGCAAACGCTATTTCACTAAGAAGACGAGCACGGGGCACGTGGAGCGCGGCCTCGCCTCCTGGTACGGAAAGCAGTTCCACGGCCGAAAAACGAGCTCCGGTGAACGCTACGACATGTACGCGATGACCGCGGCCCACAAGACTTTACCCCTTCCCACCTATGTGCAGGTGACCAACGTGGAGAACGGGCGTACCGCCGTGGTCAAGGTCAATGATCGGGGCCCGTTCCATGGGCCCCGGGTGATCGACCTCTCCTATTCCGCCGCCAAGAAGCTGGGGGTGGTCCAGAAGGGGACCGCCATGGTAGAGGTGCGGGCCATCGATCCATCCCGTCCCGCCGGGGATCTCGGGCCCTTTATGGCAACAAAGGAGGTGTCGAAGGGGAAACGCAGTCAGCCACCCCCCGTGGCGCGTCATGAGCCCAAGCCGATTCCAGTCCCGTCGCCGTCGCCCGCGCTGGTCGCGCACAATCCCACGGAGCCAGGGACTGAGGCGGCCAAGGGGCGCGCCCTGGACGCCGCCTTGGCAGCGGTCGAGGCGACGCCACTGGAGGAGCAGGCGGAGCGGTCAGTTAAGCCGGCTGTTGCCGCTTCCGGGCAAGGTCTGTATCTGCAGGTTGGCGCCTTCGGGGATCCCAGCAATGCAGAGCGCCTGCGCAAGCGTCTCGTGGCTAACCTCTCCGAGCAGGTTCGGGTTCAGCGCAGCGCCGCGAGCGAGACCGAATTGTACAAGGTGCGGATTGGCCCCTTGGGCTCTGAGGGCGAGGCTAGGACCGTCTCGGCCAAGCTCGTGACCCTTGGTGTGGATCAGCCCCGTCGGGTCTGGAACTAATCCAAGACCCTGCCTCGGCGACCGTCCTGGTAGAATCTCGGGCGTCCATCGCCTGCCACTGTTGTTCCCGGTCTGACCCCATGAAGTCTTTGTCTTGTTCCGTCCTTGCCTGTCTGTTCTCAGCCTGGGCCTTCGCGGTTCCCGCGGAAGAGTCTCCAGCGGTGCCGTCTGCGCCCCAGGTCGACGCCAAGGGCTACCTGCTCATCGACTTCAGCACCGGCGCCGATCTGGCCGCCGCCAACGCGGACGAACGGTTGGAGCCCGCCAGCCTCACCAAGATCATGTCCGCCTATGTGGTCTACCGGGCGTTGGCGGAGGGCCGGGTCAACCTGACGGATCAGGTACTGATCAGCGAGAACGCCTGGCGCACGGGAGGTTCCAAGATGTTCGTCGAGGTCGGCAAACAGGTGGGCATGGAGGACCTGCTGAAGGGCATGATTATCCAGTCGGGCAACGACGCGAGCGTTGCGCTGGCCGAGCACGTGGCCGGGAGCGAGCAGACCTTCTCGGAGCTCATGAACGCCCACGCCAAGCGGCTGGGGATGAGCAACTCCCACTTCACCAATGCGACCGGGTTGCCCGACCCGGAGCACTACACCACCGCCCGTGACATCGCCCTGGTCACGGCGGCGTTGATTCGGGAATTTCCAGAATACTACGTCTGGGATGGGACCAAGGAGTTCGAATACAACGGGATCAAGCAGCAGAATCGCAACCGTCTATTGTGGCGTGACCCAACGGTGGACGGGGTCAAGACCGGTTTCACCCAGAACGCCGGGTATTGTCTGGTGGCCTCTGCCAAGCGCGACGGGATGCGGCTTATCTCCGTCGTCTTGGGCTCGTCGGGCCCCGAGGCGCGGGCACAGGCCAGCCTGGAGCTGCTCAATTATGGCTTCCGGTTCTACGAAAGCCATCGGCTCTATCCCGCCGCCAAGGCAGTGGAGAGCCTGCGGGTGTGGAAGGGCGACGTGCAGGAGTTGCCGGTGGGCCCGGCACGGGATGTGGTGGCCACCATCCCCCGCGGCCGCTACGAGCAGTTGAGTGCCCGGCTGGAGAAGGCGCCCGATCTACAGGCCCCGATCGCCAAGGGCGCCCGGATTGGGGACATCGTCGTGAACCTGCGGGAGCAGGAGCTCTTACGGGTGCCCTTGGTGGCGTTGCAGGACGTCGCTGAGGGGAGCCTTTGGCAAAGGGCCAAGGACACCGTGCTGCAGTGGTTCTGAAGGAGGCCATGCTCCCGTGAGCGAGGTTTATCTGAACGGTGACTTCGTGGCACTGGAGCGGGCCAGCGTCTCGGTGCTCGATCGCGGGTTTCTGTTCGGTGACGGCGTCTATGAGGTGATACCTAGCTATGGGGGGTATTTTCTTGGGCTCGACCGCCATCTCGATCGTCTTGACGACAGCCTCTTCGCGATCCGGCTGGAAAGCCCCCTCTCTCGGAGTCAATGGCAGGCAATAGTGCGGCGGCTGATCGGTTCACCGCCGGCGGCCGACCAGTACGTCTATCTCCAGGTCACGCGGGGTGCGCCCTCGGAGCGGGACCACCTGTGCCCCTCGGGTGTCACGCCCACCGTGTTCGCCATGGCACGGCCCATCAAACTACGTCCCCCCGAGGTGTCGGCCCAGGGGGTCGCCTGCGTGACCCGGCAGGATCCGCGCTGGAGTCGCTGCGAGATCAAGGCCATCTCGCTCCTGGCCGCGGTGCTGATGCGGCGCGAGGCTCAGGACGAGGAGGCCTTGGAGACCATCATGATCCGCGATGGGCAGGTCACCGAGGGCTCGTCCACCAACGTCTTCGTGATCTCAGGTGACACGATTACAACCCCCGCCAAGGGGCATCTGATCCTCTCCGGGATTACCCGAGAGCTGGCCCTGTCCCTGGCCCGAACGGCGGGGATGCGCTTCTCCGAGGGCCCAGTGTCCGCCGAGGACCTGCGACGGGCGGATGAGATCTGGCTCTCGAGCTCCACCCGCGAGGTACTGCCAGTCACCCGGCTGGACGGGGAGCCCGTGGGACCGGGCACCCCGGGGCCCCTGTGGCGGCGAATGGACGCCCTCTACCAGGACTACAAGGCTCGCGTACGGGCCGGTTCCGTCTAAGAATCCGTGGATGATGCCGCCGTGATCCCGTCCGAGGGCCTGCTCCAGTTTCCTTGCCGCTTCCCCATCAAGGCCATGGGTCGGGCGGACTCGGACATGGAGGCCATCGTTATCGAGATAGTCGGGCGCCATGCGCCCGGCTTCGATACCGCTGCGGTGCAGGTGCGTGCGAGCAGTGGCGGCAAATGGCTCGCCGTCACCGTCACCATCGAGGTGGAGAGCCGGGCCCAGCTCGACGCAATCTACCAGGACCTGACCGCGCACGATTCAGTGGTCTGGGCCCTGTGAGCCCAGCCCCGGGTCTATTGATCCGCCTTCTGCCGGGACTCCAGGATTATCGCCGAACCTGGGTGGCGATGCGGGGCTTCACCGACTCCCGCTCGCCCAATACGCAAGACGAGCTGTGGTTGTTGGAGCACCCACCCGTTTTCACCCTCGGTCAGGCCGGCCGCTTGGAGCACCTCTTGGACGCCGGGACCATCCCCGTCGTCCAGTCCGACCGAGGCGGACAGGTCACCTATCACGGACCTGGGCAGCTCATCGCCTATCTGTTGTTGGACCTACGCCGAAACGGACTCGGGGTCAAGCGCCTGGTCAATCTAATGGAGCGGTCCGTCATCGACCTCCTAGCGCGGCATGGAATTGAGGCGGGTGCTCGTTCGCACGCGCCCGGCGTCTATGTGCAGGGGGCCAAGGTGGCGTCCCTCGGACTGCGGGTGAGGGGTGGCTGCTGCTACCATGGGCTGGCCCTTAATGTCGCCATGGATCTGCAACCCTTTCAGCGCATCGATCCCTGCGGGTATCCCGGCCTGCGGGTCACCCAGCTCAGCGATTGGATCCCGGATGTGACCTTGGAGGCGGCCCAGCATTGGCTTATCGACGAGCTGGCACGCGGCCTTGGGATGATTCCCTGCATCGATGAGTGACGGTGCGGTTGGCGGGTGTTCGGAGTGAACCATGGATACGCCAGTGCCGCCTTAGCATCGGAGGCTGACAGGCCAATCACGTCGGGATGTCTCGGTCTTGCGCGATCTCTGGACGGCACCTGCCCCTTATCCGGGTTGGCCAGGAGCCGATCGGGACCAATCCCAAATTGTGCGTGGGAGACCGGGGTCTTCATCGGGTGACAACGGCTGGAGGTGCCGATATACTTCCATGTCTCGGCTGAGTGGCAGAGTGGTTATGCAGCGGCCTGCAAAGCCGTGTACCTCGGTTCGATTCCGGGCTCAGCCTCCAAATCCCCCTGACTTCTCTTGGTCCGCGCTTGGCTCAGCATTCATAGCCTGCCTGTCGGTCGCTCCCTCGCGAACCAAGGTCCGCCCTGCCCGGGTGGCGAAATCGGTAGACGCAAGGGACTTAAAATCCCTCGACCCTCGGTCATGCGGGTTCGAGTCCCGCCCCGGGCACCACTCGAGGTTGCCTCTGAATCCTCGGCCTCTCTGCGGATGCGGGCCTGGGTTGGCGGGTCGGTCTAAACTTCTCCGAGCCGCTTGCATCGGGTGCGCAATCCGGCAGGCGCTATCCCTGCCCGCGTGTTCATTCACGCTGCGGGCCGGCGGCAGCATCGCCCCCGCTACCCAGTTCACTGGGTTTGCGTGCCTGCTTGCGACCCCCTAGCTTCCATCTCGCGAAGAGGTCTGAGGATGAACCCCATCGAGCTTTATGAGACCACCTGTCCTTGGTGCGGTCGGGCGCTGGCGCTGGAGATTGACTGCTCCGCGGGTGATCAGCGCTACGTCGAGGATTGTGCCCTCTGCTGTCAGCCGATCATGGTCATCGTCTGCCTCGGCGCGACCGAGGAGCCGTCCTTGTCCGTGGATTGCGCTCGGGACGACTGAAAGAGATACCGCCTGAAAAAATACCATGTGCGTTCACAGAGTCTTGGCATCCGTGTACCAAGAATTTCCGGCTGGGTGCCGCGGCTGATGTTGAATAAGGTCCTGCTGGACTTAGGGGTGACGCGGGACGCGAAGCCGGGATCGCCCAAGGACTATAGCGTGTCCTTGGTGGCTTGAGAGCGGCGTTCTTTTTTGCCTTGCTTGACTTCCATTAAAAACCGCTTACATTATGAGCGCAGCGCACCTAAAGCGGGTGCGAATGGCCAATAACGAAACTCGGAGGTATCGAACGTGGAGTACGCCAACCTTAGCGTGGAAGAGATCCAGCAGCAGCTCGACGACATCGAGCACAGTAAGGCGGAGCTGCAGCGTGCCTTGCTGGTCAGGCGGCAAGAAGCCAAGCACGAGGTCGCACAACAGGTCAGGGACCTGATCTTGACCAACGGCTATGAGCTCGAGGAGATTGTTCCCCTTATTCAGGCCAGACGTCGTCGGGCCGCCGCTGCTGCCAAGACCCCTGCGCCCTCGGGCGGCGGGCGCGACTACACCCGCTATGTCGACCCGGAGAATCCTGACAACGTTTATGTCCGCGGTGTACTGCCCGGTTGGATGAAGCAGAAAATGCAGGAGCAGGGATACGATCCGAGCGTGAAGGCGGACCGGGAAGCCTTTAAGGCGAATTACCTGCAGACCGTTGACGCCTGATGAGTCCGGAATAGGCGATCCAGAGCTGCCCGTCGAGGGTGACTGGGAAAAAGAGGGATGTGGGGTCCGAAGGCGCCCGCTTCGGATCACCACTTTAGGTACTCCTTTGGCCTCTGTGCCCAACCGCATCGCTTCCAGAGATCAACAAGTCCTTTGTGGCCCCTGTCAGAAGCTGCGATAGCACCTCCTGTGGGTGCGGGGGCACTGAACTCCAGTCGCAGGTTTGACGCTTTCACTCCACCAAGGATGACGACGATCCAAATTGAAAGGCGAAGGATGTGGCTTGGACGCCAGGATCCCTGCCAAACGGATTCTTCGAGGCAGGATTCGCTTGTAGTACTTGGCTGGAAAAAGCCGCTGGCATTTCTCGGCGGTCACGGCTAGACTCCCTCCGTCTCAGTTCGGTCCCCGTCTCGCGGCTGACTCCTCGACTTCGACTCCTCGACTTTCCAGGCGCACCTCGAACGACCTCATTACCCTTCGCCTCGTGCCGACCCCAGGGGAGACCCTGGGTAAGCCGCCTGGAACAGTCCCACGGAGCCTTCATGTCCTTTGATTCACTCGGCCTTAGCGCCGACCTGCTGCGTGCGGTGAGCGCCCAGCGCTATGGCCGCCCGACGCCGATTCAGGCGCAGGCAATCCCGGAGATCTTGGCGGGCCATGACCTGCTCGCGGGTGCCCAGACCGGCACGGGTAAGACCGCCGCCTTCGTACTCCCAATCCTGCAACGCCTCGTCGAACAGGGCCATCCCCAGCGACATCCCAGGGCCTTGGTGTTGACTCCCACCCGCGAGCTCGCCGCCCAGGTGGGCGAACGTGTACACGCCTACGGGGTTCACCTGCCCTTGCGCTCAGCGATCGTCTTCGGTGGGGTGGGAATGCAGCCCCAGATCGACCGCCTTCACCATGGGGTGGATGTCCTGATTGCGACCCCGGGCAGGCTGCTGGATCACGCTGCCCGCCGCACCGTCGACCTCTCGCGGGTGCAGATCCTGGTGTTGGACGAAGCGGATCGGATGCTCGACATGGGCTTCATCCATGACATTCGCCGGGTCCTTCGGCTCCTGCCGGAGCGTCGCCAGAACCTGCTGTTCTCTGCCACCTATTCCGATGACATTCGACGACTGGCCGAGGGCCTGCTGGACAGGCCCAAGCTGGTGGAGGTGGCGCGGCGCAACACCGCCGTGGAGGCGGTGGTGCAGTCCGCCCATCCGGTGGACAAGGGGCGCAAACGGGATCTGCTGGCCCACCTGATTCATCTTGGAGGCTGGGAGCAGGTGCTGGTGTTCACCCGGACCAAGCATGGTGCGAACAAACTCGCGGAGCACCTGGTCCGCGAGGGCATCAGCGCCGCGGCGATCCACGGCAACAAGAGCCAGTCCGCCCGCACCCGTGCCCTGGACGACTTCAAGGGTGGTAAGGTCAGGGCCTTGGTGGCGACGGATATCGCCGCTCGGGGTTTGGATATCGTCAATCTCCCCCAAGTAGTGAATTTCGAGCTGCCCAACGTGGCGGAAGACTATGTTCACCGCATCGGGCGTACCGGTAGGGCCGGCGCCGGCGGCGCGGCCCTGTCCCTGGTGAGCCACGACGAGCAGGGTCTGCTCAGGGGTATACAGAGGTTGCTGCGGCGGGATATTCCTCTGACCCCGGTGGCCGGGTTCGAGCCCTCTGCCGGGGCGCCCCTTGGCGGGGATGAGGATGAGGATCGGCCGGGAAATCGCGGTGGCTTTGGCCGGGGCCAGCGTCCAATTGGCCGCTCCAGTTCGGCCAGGCCAAACCAGGCTCGCGCCAGTGGGCCGCGTGCCGAGCAGGATCGCCCCCAGCGCGGAGTCCAGGGAGAGCCGCTCGGCACTCCGCCGCAGA
>JBGSUY010000589.1:0-1816 GCA_041753195.1 Chromatiaceae bacterium | reverse complement strand
CTGGTCCTGGCCTGGGCCTACAGCGCCCCGCCGCTCCGGCTCAAGCGCAACGGTTGGTGGGGAAACGCGGCGGTCGGGGTCTCCTATGAGGGGCTCGCGTGGGTCACGGGGGCCGCCGTGATGATCGGCGGGGCCCTGCCGGAGTGGCGCATCCTGGCCCTGGCTGGGCTCTACAGCCTGGGTGCCCACGGCATCATGACCCTCAACGACTTCAAGGCCATCGAGGGCGACCGGCGGATGGGGATCCGGTCCCTGCCGGTGCAGCTCGGGGTGCGGGGGGCCGCCTGGGTCGCCTGCGCCGTCATGGCGCTGCCCCAGATGACGGTGGTCTGGCTGCTTTTTGATTGGGGGCGACCCCTGCATGGGGCCGCCGTGGCCCTGGTGCTCGCCGTCCAGGTCGCGCTCATGGTCCGTTTCCTGGCGGACCCCCTGGGCCGGGCCACCTGGTACAGCGCGCTCGGGGTCAGCATCTATGTCACCGGGATGATGGTGAGCGCCTTCGCCCTGGGGGGAATGCAGTGATGAGCCAGGTCAGGGCCGAGGGTCTGGGTTGGCTCGGAATCCTACGCCTGGGTCTGGTCCAGGCGGCCCTGGGCTCGATCGTGGTCCTCACCACCTCCACCCTGAACCGGGTCATGGTGGTGGAGCTGCTGCTGCCCGCCATGCTCCCCGGCGCCCTGGTGGCCCTCCACCATCTGGTCCAGATCCTCCGGCCCCGGCTCGGCTACGGCTCCGACCTGGGGGGGCGGCGCACCCCTTGGATCCTCGGCGGCATGGTGGTGCTGGCCGCCGGCGGGGTGCTCGCCGCCCTGGCCACCGCCTGGATGGGGATCGAGCCGGTCTGGGGAACGACCCTCACGGTCCTTGCCTTCGTCCTGATCGGCGTGGGGGTCGGTTCCTGCGGGACCTCGCTCCTGGTGCTGCTGGCGAAGCGGGTGGACGAGGGCCGCCGCGCAGCCGCCGCCACCACGGTCTGGCTCATGATGATCGTGGGCTTCATCATCACCGCAACCACGGCCGGCCATTTTCTGGATCCCTTCTCACCGGGGCGCCTGGTCACGGTGGTCGCCGTCGTGGCCAGCATCGCCGTCCTGGTGACCCTGGTGGCCATCTGGGGCATCGAGGGTCCCGACGCGTTGGGTGGTGACCAGACACCGGGACGCCCCGTGCGGGAGCAGACCCGGTTTCGGGAGGCCCTGGCCCAGGTGTGGTCCGAGCCCCAGGCCCGCCGCTTCACCGTCTTCGTCTTCGTGTCCATGCTGGCCTACAGCGCCCAAGATCTGATCCTGGAGCCCTATGCGGGGACCGTCTTCGGCCTCACTCCGGGGGAGTCCACCCGGTTGGCCGGGGTGCAGAACGGGGGCGTGCTGATCGGCATGCTCCTGCTCGCCATCCTGGGAAGCACCGCCTGGGGCCGGCGGCTGGGTTCGTTGCAGACCTGGACCATCCGGGGCTGCCTGGGCTCCGCGGTCGCCCTGTTCGTGCTCGCCGCCGGCGGCCTGCTCGGCCCCGAGTTTCCCCTGCGCCCGGCCGTCTTCGTCCTGGGCCTGGCCAACGGTCTGTTCGCGGTGGCGGCCATCGGCTCCATGATGGGTCTGGTGGCCTCGGGACGGGAGCGCCGCGAAGGGGTGCGGATGGGGCTCTGGGGTGCTGCCCAGGCGATCGCCTTTGGACTCGGGGGCTTCCTCGGGACTGCCGCGGTGGACCTCACACGCTATCTGATGGGGGAGGCGGTCCTGGCCTACGCCACGGTATTCGCCGCGGAGGCCTTGCTCTTCCTGGTGGCCGCCGGACTCGCCGCGCGGGTCGCCTGGCC
>JBGSUY010000588.1:0-2045 GCA_041753195.1 Chromatiaceae bacterium | reverse complement strand
CCGGCGGCGTGCTGATCGGCAATGCCTTGGGCGGCCTCTTCGCCGGGGATGCCCAGGCGGCCGAAACCCCGGCAGAGCCTCCAGCCGCCGCCCCAGAGGAGCCCGAGGCATTCGGGGGCGAGGACGAAGGCGGCGGCCTGTTCGACGGCTTCTTCGGCGGCGATGACGACGAGGGTTTTTGATCGGGCACCTGGCGGGGCGGAACTGTCCGCTCCGCGGGCCGCAACACACAACAGATCCAAGGGGCAACCCCTGACCAGCGCCCCCGATTGTTGGCGCACTTGCAGCCGCGCCGGATTGCGGGGGCCCTGAAAACCTCGATGCTGCGGCCGCTCGCCTGAACACTCCACCCGACGCAAGGACCCGCAGGGACCTTGTGCCCCTGTGCGCCCGGCGGGCCTCGACCTGCACCACGCCAAGCACTGCACCCTTGAGAACCTGGTGTCTGACCGGCCCCTCGGCGCCCGAGCAGCCCGGGGCCGCGGCGCTACAAAACCATAACCACCGCTGATCCTTCCGTGCCTACCGGCTCGACCCAAGGCACGGGTCGAGGGTGGCGCTACCCACGATGACTCTTTCGGCCTTCTTCATCGTCGTTTTCCTGATCCTGGTCAACGCACTCTACGTGGCCGCCGAGTTCGCGATCGTCGGCGCCCGTGCAACGCGCGTCGAGCAACTGGCCGCACAGGGTCACCGCCTGGCCGGGGCGCTGCTTCCGATCCTGCGCGATACCCTGAGGTTGGATCGCTACATCGCCGCCTGCCAGATCGGGATCACCGCCTCCAGCCTGATCCTCGGCGCCTTCGGACAGGCCACCATCGGACTCGCCCTAGGGGCCGCCCTGGTCACCTACGCAGGTCTCCAGCCGCTCGGCGCCTACACCCTGTCGGCAACCGTCACCCTGGTGTTGCTGACCTCGACGCAGGTCGTGCTCGGCGAGCTGATCCCGAAGACGGTAGCGCTGCAATATCCAGTGCGCACGGCGCTCTTCACCTATCTGCCGATGCGCTGGTCCCTGGCGCTTTTTTCGCCCTTCATCGATCTGCTCAACGGCAGCGGTAACCTGGTGCTGCGGCTGTTCGGCGTCAGCGCGGCAGGGAGCCACCGCCACGTCCACGCGCCCGACGAGATCGACCTCTTGATCCGGGAAAGCCGCGAGGGCGGCCTGCTCCAGCACAAAGACAGCGAGCGCCTACGGGAGGCGCTGAAGCTTGGCCAACATCGGGTGCGTCAGATCATGGTGCCCCGCCGGCGAATCGCCAGCCTGGATGTGACCGCGCCGAGCGAGCAGATCCTTGCGGAAGTCGGTGCCTCCCCGTTTACCCGGCTTCCGGTCCATCAGGGCGAGCTGGAGGGGGTGCGCGGCTATCTCCACGTAAAGGACTTGACGGTGGCGCTCGCCGCGGGAGGAGACCGGGCGAATCTTCGCTCCCTGATTCGACCCATGTTGATCCTGCCAAGCTCACTCACCGTGGATCGGGCGCTTGCCGAGATGCGGGATCGGCGCGCCCGTATCGCGCTGCTCGTCGACGAGTACGGCGATGTCGAGGGACTCGTAAGCCTGGAGGACATCATCCGTGAGCTGCTGGGCAAGCTCTCGGACGAGCACCAGCCGGGCAGCGATCCCACCCCGGCGCAGCTGCCTGACGGGCGCTGGCGGATGACCGGCCGCCTGCCCCTCGACGAGGCGCTCGCGTGGGCACAAAGCCAGGGAGCGGGCCAGTGGGACCCGAGCACGGCGGAGACCCTGGCCGGTTGGCTGCTCGAGCGGCTCGATGCGATTCCGGACGGCACCTGTTGCCTCCAAGCGGGCGGGATGTACTTCGAGGTCGAGCGTCTGGACGGCACGGCAATCGACTCGGTACTGGCGTGGATCCCGGGAAGCGCCCCTGGAGGGCAGGATGCTTGAGCTCGCGATCGTCCTATTCGTCATCCTGGTCTTGGTTGCGCTCAACGGGCTCTTCGTCGCCTCCGAGTTCGCCATCGTCGGGGCGCCCCGGGCGGTGATCGCCGCGCGTGCGGAGGCCGGCGACAAGCTCGCGGGG
>JBGSUY010000587.1:0-2742 GCA_041753195.1 Chromatiaceae bacterium | reverse complement strand
ATGGAGCGCCGCGCCTCCGCCGACGGCAGCACCGCCAGGATGCGCCCGTCGCGCACCGCTACGGCATGGTCGTCGAACTGGCGATCCCGTGGGTCGACGGTAAGCAGCCATGGGGCGTGGATCAGGAGATCGGCGTGCATCGGACTGTCCTTTGGGCTTGCGGTTTAATCGGCGACAATGCCGTGAAAGTGACCATTCGACAACCTGCATCCACGCCGCGTTAGGGGGAGCCCTATGCAGACCCAGACGGTAGAGACCCAGACCGCACCCGAGCTGCTCGCCAACCTACCGGACCAGCTGCCAGCGGCCCCCGGACCAGACCATGCGGCGGTCTGGCACGGCGGGCGCCTCTACCTGACGGATCAGCGTCTGCTCCCCGAGCGCGCGGAGTTCCTCGCCCTGGACGACGCCGTCGCGGTGGCAGAGGCAATCCGGACCATGGCGGTGCGTGGGGCCCCGGCCATTGGCATCGCCGCCGCCTACGGGGTAGTGCTGGCCGCTCGGGATGCCTATGCCGCCGCTGGCCCGGGCTGGAAGGATGCCTTGAGCCCGGCGCTCGAACGCCTCGCAGGGACCCGCCCTACGGCGGTGAACCTCGCCTGGGCCATTCGACGGATGGAGCGGCTTATGGGCTGCCTCGACGACGGTGACCCAGTCCCACCCCTGCTCGCGGAGGCCAAGGCCATCCACGCGGAGGACCGGGCCGCCAATCGCCGCCTGGGTGAACTGGGGGCCGCGCTGATCGAAGGTCCCACCGATGTCATCACCCACTGCAACGCTGGGGCCATCGCCACCGGCGGCTATGGCACGGCCCTAGGGGTCATCCGCAGCGCCCATGGGTCAGGTAAGATCCGCATGGTCTATGCGGACGAGACCCGCCCCTGGCTCCAGGGAGCGCGCCTCACCGCCTGGGAGCTGATGGAGGACGGCATCCCCGTAACCCTCCAGGCGGAGGGGGCGGCGGCCAGCTTGCTCGCCGGCGGCACCGTCGGCTGGGTCATCGTCGGGGCGGACCGTATCGCCGCCAACGGCGACGTGGCCAACAAGATCGGGACCTATGGCCTCGCCATCCTGGCCCGCTTCCACCGGGTCAAGGTCATGGTGGCCGCCCCGACCTCCACAATCGACCTCAGCATCCCCAGCGGGGCCGCCATTCCCATCGAGGAGCGGGACCCGGACGAGCTGCTGTTCTGCGGCGGCGGGCGCCTCGCCCCCCATGGTTGTGCGGCCCGCAACCCCGTGTTCGACGTGACCCCCGCCACCCTGGTGGACGCCATCGTGACCGAGCGGGGTGTGGTGCTCGAGCCGACGACGGAGAAGATCGGGGCCTTGATGGCCTGAGACTGGCCGCGACTGGGGGAAGGAATCCGATTTACGCAATCGACAAAGATGAACTCGAACGTCGAAAACGACAGCCCCGGACGGGAAACCGGCGTCGCCTCGTTCAAGCTCCGGTCAGATTCCGGTAGAGGCTGATGTACTGGGAGAGGATCGCCTGGCTCGAGAATTCCCGCGCCGCGCGCCGCCTTCCCTGTTCCGCCAGACCCTCGCGTAGCGCCCTATCGCTTAGGAGCAGGGCCATGCCCTCGGCCAGGGCCCTGGGATCTCCGCAGGGGACGCGCCAGGCGTCCTCGCCGTGCCGGGTGACCTCCCGGGCGCCCAGGAACTCGGTGGCGAGCAGCGGCTTGCCGTGGGCCCAGGTCTCGATCAGCACGTTGCCGAAGGGCTCGCCTGGCTTGGCCGGAAAGACCACCAGGTCCGCGAGGTCGTAATAGGGTCCGGGCTCGGCCTGCCAGCCGGTGAAGCGTACCCGCGCGCCGATCCCAAGTCGGGCGGCGAGCTGCTCGAGCCCAACCCGCAGCGGGCCATCTCCCAGGAGCAGCAGCACGGTCGGGCGCCCATCGAGCTGGTGGGGGAGCCGCGCATATCCCTGGAGCAGGTCCTCGAAGCCCTTGATCGGCGTGAAGCGCCCGGGGGCCACCAGGACCCGGGCGCCCGCCGGGATGGACCACTGGGCGCGCAGGGCGTCGAGTCCCTCCCGAGGGGTTGCTGTCGGCGTCTCCACGAAGTTGTAGATGAGGTGCACCCGCTCGGCCGGGAATCCGGCGCCGATCAGGTAGTCGCAGATGCCGCGGGTGTTGCCGACCCAGGCATCGCAGTGACGGTAGCCGCCAAGGTCGTAGTAGTTGCCGAGGCGGGCCAGGTGGAGGGGCCGACCGCGCAGGTGGGTCAGGCGGGTGGCGCGGCCCATGTAGGTCTGAACCAGATCTGGGGCGATGCGCCTGACCGCGCGGCGCACCTCGAAGCGGGAAATGGGATCCCAGACCGTGCGCATGGGCAGTTGACCCAGTACGACCCCTCCCCAATCGACGGGCACCAGGTCGCTGCCCTGTCGCACCAGGGCGTGGGTGGGCTCACCCAGTCCCGCCAAGGCGCGCGTAAACCGGATGAACCAACGCTCGGCTCCACCGAGGGTCTTGCTACCGATCAGGTGCAGGGTCTTCAAGCGCCCTCCATCGGCTTTGCCAGACCGAGAAGCTCCCGGTATACGCGGAGATTCCCCGCCACCATGGCTGGGACCGAGAATTCCCGCTCCACCAGGGCGCGGCCTCGGGCCCCCAGCGCGCGCGCCTCATCGGGGTGGTCGAGCAGCCACAGCACCGCCTCGCCTAGGGCCTGGCTGTCGCCTGGTGGTACCAGCAGGCCGTTCTCCCGGTCCCGCACCACCTCGGGGATGCCACC
>JBGSUY010000586.1:0-1553 GCA_041753195.1 Chromatiaceae bacterium | reverse complement strand
GACCCCTAGCCGCGGGCCCCGCGACCCGCTATGTCGCCGCCCTCTGCGTCAGCGCCGGCGCCGTGGCCTGGCTCTGGGGCCTCCATCTGATCCCGCTGGGCAGCGGGGTCTTCTACCTCGGGCTCCTGGGGCTCTATCTCGCCGGACGCCGGGATCCACTCTTGTCCGACCCAGTGCGCACCTACTCGGACGCTCCTACGCCTCGCTTTTGAGCCATTCGTTCAGCCGATCGCCGGTGTCAAACCATGGAGAATGCGATTCAAATCGCGCCCGAGCCACTCCCAGGCCAGAGATCTTTGCTTGCGGTGGTTGAGCCCAGCCCCCCACGGCCCGTCAGCATCGCCCTTTACATCGACGCCGACAACCAATCGTCACAGATTGCCCAAGCGCTCATCGAGTTACTGCGCGACGGCTTCGGTGCGCGCATTGCTTATGCGACGATTGCAGGAAACTCCGACGGAAAAGTCAGTGCGGGCTGGTCGGCGGCGCTCCGCAAGCGGATCCCTGGCCTCGCAATCGGTTCCATCATTGTGCCCTGCCGCAAGGATGCGGCGGACGCCGCTCTGATTCTGGCTCTAGGGGCGGACATCGCCGACCACGTTCGGCTCGGCACTCGTGTCGTGCTGGTCTCTCGCGATGCATTGCTGCTCGCCGCCGCTGAACGGGCAAAGGCGGCTGGGTGTCGCATCTATGCGGCTTGCACCGAATCTGGGACGCCCACTGCGCGAAGCCCCGGGCTTGCGACACTATTACTCTCGGCACTCTCTGGCTCAATCGCGCAGGCAGAGGGTCAGCCGCTGATCACGCCCATGCCGAAAGCACCGGTAGAGTCACCAGCGCCGAAAGCCGATATTGCCAGTGTGATCGCGCAGGTAAAAGCCCTGTGTAAGCCACAGCCTGGAGGTGGATACAGCGCAACCGATGTTGGGCAAGCCCTGGCAAAGATTGGCTACAAGATACCGACTGAGCGCAAACGAGTCATCGCGACCTTCCCTGGGCTTCGGGAGAAGGGAGCCCACCCCCACAAACTCCTGGTCTTCTGATGTGGCGGGCCATGTCCCCGTCTCCGGATCGTCGCTGGGATGAGTGAGTCCTGAGCAATTCCCTGATTTAAAAGGGCGCCGTTCGGACCTGGACGCGCGTTGACGCTGGCGTAAGACTTCCAAATTCAGATGTTCGCCTGCCAGGAGGACATGGACATCAATTCGCTGGAGGGCTTGGCGGCGAAGAGCGCGCCGCTACGTCACGAGCTCCTCTGGCGCGCAAACCTCACCAAGCTATTCGACGATTTCATGTGCGGCTTCTACGCCCCCTGCGAGCTGTTTCCCAACCACTTCAGGGCCGCCTTCCACGACCCGGTCACGGCGGAGATCCCGACCCTGGTGTTCTCCGGTCTGCCCGACGCCACAACAGCGGCGAGCTGGGGCCCCGAGACCGCGCGCCACCTGGCCCGCGAGCAGTCGATCGTCTTCCCGCAGACCGGACGCGGGACACTGGCCATCCCCCAATCCGCCTGGGACCTGGGCGCGGCCTTCATCGGAGACCCAGGCGGC
>JBGSUY010000585.1:0-5930 GCA_041753195.1 Chromatiaceae bacterium | reverse complement strand
GGGCGAGGGGCCCGGGGGCGGTTCCGCGTCCCTGAGCAGCCTGGAAGCGCCGCCAGCCAACGGCGACCGCGGTGTCGAACAGCAGCCGGCGGAGACCCCGCGCGCCGAGCTTGGTCTCGATGGCAAGATAGATACGGTCATAGACCCGGGGCACCGCGAGCAGCACCGTGGGGCGCGCCGCCATCAGGTCGTGGCGCAGTTGCTCGATCGACCGCGCATAGGCCACGCGGGCGCCCGCCATCATG
Source organism: Chromatiaceae bacterium (assembly GCA_041753195.1). GTDB lineage: Bacteria > Pseudomonadota > Gammaproteobacteria > Chromatiales > Chromatiaceae > Thiodictyon. Next base: position 5,685 of record JBGSUY010000585.1, on the reverse strand, counting down.
GGCAGGTAGTAGCCCACCGTGCGCTCGAAGGCATGGGCCAGGGGCAGGAAGGAGAGGAAGAGGTCGGTCGGCCGGGCGGGGATGCGCCGTTGCACCGCCTCCGCGTCCCACAGGATGGCGCGATGGGAGAGCATGACCCCCTTGGGTGGGCCTGTGGTGCCGGAGGTGTAGACCAGGGTGGCGAGTGCCTGCGGGTCCCGAACCTGGTCAACCACGGCGCCACCCTCCCTCGGGAGCCAATCGCCGAGCGGGCGCACCCTGTCGTCCCCTATGCTACTGTCGGTTGCGAGGCAAAGGACTCGCCGCAGGGCAGGGAAGGCCGCCCGGTGCTGGGCAAGGGCGGCCCAACGGCGGTCCGAATCGATCAGGAGAAGCCGGCTGCCGGAGTCGGCGAGGATGTGGGCCAGATTGTCGGGATTGTCGGTGGTATAGAGGGGCACCACCACGAGTCCGAGTCCCAGGGCGGCCTGGTCGAAGGCGACCCAGTCCACCCCGTTGCGCAGGCTCACCGCCACCCGATCGCCAGGTACCAGGCCCTCTGCCTCGAGCCCGCGCTGCCAGCGTGCTACCAGCCGGGCGACCTGGGCCCAACTGAAGTCCCGCCAAGCCCCACTCTCGAACTGCCGATAGGCCGGCAGATCCGCGGTGGACTCGACCCGCCGTCGGAACAACCCCGACAGCGTGTACGCGGCGTCGCAGCCTATGAAGTGGGCAGGTTCGCGATCCATTGAGGAGCCCATGGCAGCTCAAACGCGCTATGAGGCAAGGGCCTCTGCATTGCAACCCTGAGCTTAGCCCGCCCAGCGCAAAGCGAGGGGTGGACAGTTACTGGCCGGCGGGGAGGTCTCAGAGGGTGTGAAAAACCGACCGCGCACCCCGATCGCCGCGTCGCGTGCTCGTTCGATACTCCCCCATTTACGTGATATGTCTCGTCGTTCACTGCGCGGCTCCTTGCACTCGGGGCTGCTCGCAACGATTTGATCGTGACCTCTCAGGGCGCCTTGGGCCATCGGCTCAAGGATGGGGTGTGCACAGGACCCGGCCGCTAGAGATCCCAAACGGCCCGGCACTGGTAGCCGCCGGGCTCGGTCTTGGACACCTTGAGGGAGGCGCCGGAGAGCATGGCCCGCTCCCAAATGGCGGCGATCGTCTCCTCCTCGACGCTCCCCGTTGGCCCGGCGCCGGGGGAGGAGTCTGCCGTGTCCGTCGGGTGCTCGATATCAAGCTCGAGCGCCAGTTGATCGGGGTCTTCGCGTCCCAACAGGACCCGGATGCGTCCCGAAGGCCAGCTTCGGGCCACGTGCTTCAGCGTCTCCTGGAGGATGCGGAAGATGATCCCCTTAAGCTGCTCGGGGATCTCGCCTTCCGCGACCTCCAGGTCCGTCGTCAGCTCCAGATGCTCGTTGCCTGCCTGGAGCTCCCGGCAAAGGGCCCGAACGGTGGTCAGGAGGCCAAAGTCGTCGAGACTGGGGGGGCGCAGGTCCATGGCCAGCGCCCGTACGTCGCGGATGGCCTCCTGGAACAGGGGAACGATGTCCCGATCCGGGTCGATCCCCTGCGCGGCCTTGGACCGGGCGGCGGCGATGGCGTAGGACTCGACGCGAAGCTTCGCCGCACTGAGATTCTGGGCGATTTCCTCGTGAAGCTCCGTGGCGATGCGCCGCCGCTCGTCGTCCTCCGCGGCGAGCATGCGTGACGACAGGATTTCTAGGGTCCGGTTGCGCTCCAGGATGGTCTGGCGCTGCTTGCCGATAACTTCCTCGGCGCGGCGCACCGCGTAGAGCAGCAGACCGTAGAGCGTGGCCATAATGACACCGATACCGAGAAAGACTAGGACCTCGTTGCGGTTCATGGCCGCAACGAGTGGATGCACGTCGGTGTAGATCTCCAGGACGCCCACCGGCCGGTAATATCCGCGGGGGATGATGGGGACATAGGTCTCGATGAGATTGTCTTCGCGACCACCCTGGCCGAGAAGGCTGAAGGCATCCCGGTAGCTGAGCTCGGAGCGCACATCGCCCTGCATGGCGACCTGGAACCTGGGATTGTCGCTATCGTCGCTGCCGACCTCATAGGGCCGGCTGGAATAGGCGACGATTCCGTCCCGGTCGTAGATCTTGACCCGCGCTACCGAGGTATCCAGGATGGCACCGCGGATCACATCGAGTACTTCTCGAGGGAGGGGATTGGTGTCGCGCTCCGGCGTCGATGGGCTCCGGGCCTCGAGGTAGTGGACGAGCTCCGGACCCAAGGCATGGACGGTGGTCCTGGCCACCGCGACGTTTCCCTGCTCACCGAATCGCAGGATGACGCGGATCGAGAGCTCCCGGTAGAGGACTGACAGGGCGATGCCCGCGATCAGCACGCCTACGAGACTCGCGACGGCATAGGGACGGGTGAGGGTCGGCGAGTCCTTGGAGATCGCTGGCACTTTCATCGAGCTCTGATGTCCCCAGGGATTGGCTAAGCCGGCGCGCGGCGGGTCTGGTGTCTTAGGGTACTTTGACAGAATTGTGCCGGCTACACGCCGCGATCTTGTCGCTCGGGGTGGCGCGGGTGAAGCACGGCCGGCAGGCCCGTGCCCCGGAGCGTGTCCCTCGCCGATGAGGTCGCCGCTTGCCTACACTGGGTTAACGACAGGGTCGCACGGGAGCTGCCACATGGGCCACAACCGCCCCTTCGAGGGAAAGTCACCGCAGATCGCCGAGGGGGCCTGGGTGGACGAGACCGCGGTGGTGATCGGCGACGTCACCCTGGGACCCGGTGCCTCCGTTTGGCCTCACTGCGTGGTGCGGGGCGACATCCATCACATCGAGATCGGCGCCGAGACCAACATCCAGGACGGTAGCATCCTGCACGTGTCCCACGACGGCCGTTTCATGCCCGGGGGGGCGCCCCTGATCCTCCACGAGCGGATCACCGTTGGCCATCAGGTGGTCCTGCACGGGTGCGAGATCGGGGAGTTGTGTCTGATCGGCATCGGTGCCCGGGTCCTCGACGGGGTGGTGATCCAGCCCCGCACCCTACTCGGGGCCGGGGCCCTGGTCCCCCCGGGGCGCGTCTTGGAGGGCGGCTTCCTCTACGTGGGCGCCCCGGCCCAGCGGATGCGGGCACTCACCGACCGGGAGCTGGAGTATCTGGAGTACTCGGCGGCCAACTATGTACGCCTGGCCGAGCGGCACAGGGTCAGTAGCGAGTAGCGGGCCACCATTCCTCGGCCCTCGTAACTCGCTACTCATTCCGGCATATTGGGTGGGTCCAGGTCCGCAGGGGGCTCGGCAGCGGTGACGCCCTCGCGGGCGATCCAGTCCTTGAGCAGAACCACGTGCTCGCTCTCCTCGTCGGCCATCTCGCCAGCGATGGCACGCACCTGGGGTGCCGGGGAGCAGCTCGCCACATGGGCGTAGAAGTCGCGGCCGCGGATCTCGTTGTGCAGGGCGAGCTGGAGTGCCTGCTGGGGCGTCATCAGGTAGCTCACCTCGACCTCGTCCGGGCAGTGGCTCTCGGGGCTGTCTGGACAGCTCCACTTAAAGTCCCAGGGGGCGATCTCGGGGAGCAGCAGCCCCTCGGCCCGGGCGGTGACCTCCGATGCGTGGGCATCGCTCATGTCGGCCATGCGCCGGAATAGCTGCGCTACCTCCGTGTTGTGGTGCACCGTCATGGTCTCGGCGAGTTGGCGGTAGCGCTCCGCGGACTCGTGCTCCAGCTCCAGGGCGTGGACCAGGAGCTCCGAGACGGACGCGATGGTGGGGCCGGCGTGGTCGTTCATAGTCGGAACTCCTGATCGAAGTCCGCCGGCGAGGCGGTCGCATGGTTCGCCGGCTGCCACACGGGCTGGCGCTGGACGTAGAGGATGCCGAGCCCCATGCCATCGTCTGCCTGGATCAGGTGGGCCGCCTGGGCCGGGTTGTCCGTGGGACCGAGCCGGCACGCATGGACCAGGTGCTTCCACTCCTTCTGCTCGGGCCTGAAGGTCTGGCAGGGGCTCAATACGTGCACAAAGGCGAAGCCCGGGTGCTCGATGGCCTCCACCAGCAGCTTGGTGAGCCCGCTGGGGTCTCCGGCGAAGCCCCGGGCAATGAAGCTCGCACCCGCCGCCAGGGCGATGGCCGGGGGCTGGAAACGCCGGATCCCGGTCCCGTGGGGGGTGAGCTTGCTGCGCTCCCAGTCCGGCTGGGTGGTGGGCGAAGCCTGTCCCTTGGTCATGCCGTAGACCTCGTTATCCATGACGATATAGGTCAGATCCATGTTGCGCCGGCAGGCGTGCAGGAAGTGGTTGCCGCCGATCGAGAATCCGTCGCCGTCGCCGCCCGCCACCAGCACCGTGAGCCCCGGCCGGGCGGCCTTGAGTCCCGAGGCCAGGGGGAGTGCTCGGCCGTGTACCCCGTGGAAGCCATAGGCGTCGATATAGGCGGGCAGGCGCGAGGAGCAGCCGATGCCGGAGACGATGGCTACATCCTCCTTGGGGAGCTTGAGATAGGCCAGGGCCTTGGTGACCGCGGAGAGCACCGCGAAATCCCCGCAGCCGGGGCACCAAACAGGCGACACTTCGGACTTGTAGTCCTTGGCCCGCAGGGTCGGAGAGAGGACGGCTTCGGGAACGGCGGCCATATCAGTTGTCCTCGCAGCAGGCCTGGACGATCTCACCGGGCTTGAGTGGCAGCGGACCGGGCCGCGCCAGGCTTCTTGCCCAGACCGGGAGCGCCTGCTCCGCATGTAGATAGTGGAAGAGTTGGCCCCCCTGGTTCTGCTCTACCACCAGGATGGCACTGGCCCCGTCTAAGGCCTGAGCCAGGTCCCGATGGGGAAGGGGGGCAATCAGTCGCAGCGCCACCGCCCGGGTGGGAATGCCGGCGGTGCTGAGACGCTCCGCCGCCTCGAACACCGCCCCGGCTGCGGAGCCCCAGGTCAGCAGGCAGTTGGCGCCTGAACCCCGTACCTCACCCCAATGGGGGCCATAGTCGAAGTCTCTGAGCTTGTGCAGGCGCTTGGCGAGCTGGGTCTCGTGGTCGCGGGCCATGCTCGAGGGGTTGCCCCTGGGGCCATGCTCCAGGCCGTCGGCGGTGTACATGCCGCCCGGGGTACCTGGCAGCGTCATGGCGGAGATGCCGTCCTCGGTGAGTGCGTAGCGGTGGTAGTCGTCCGCTGGCCTTGGCTCCACCCGCCGTTCCAAGGCCCCTCGGAACTGGGCCGGTGGGTCCACGATGGCCCGGGACTGACCCAGGAGCTGATCGGACAGGACGATGGCCATGGCCTGCAGGTGCTCTGCCAGGCGCACCGCCCACTGGAAGGTGAATGCGCAGTCGGGGATCGAGAGGGCCGCGAGCACCAGGTGGGGGGCGTCCCCATGGAGTCCATAGAGCGCGATGTTGAGGTCCGACTGCTCCGACTTCGTGGGGATGCCGGTGGATGGCCCACCCCGCTGCACATCGGCCACCACCACCGGGATCTCGCTCGCGACGGCGAGCCCCAGGCCCTCCATCATCAGGCTGAGTCCCGGCCCCGAGGTGGCCGTGAGGGCCGGCACCCCGCCGAAGGAGGACCCGATGATCATGTTCACCGAGGCCAGCTCATCCTCCGCCTGGAGCAGGGAGCCCCCCACCAGCTCGAGGCGCGGGGCCATCCACTCCAGCATCTCGCTCGCCGGGGTGATGGGGTAGGCGGCGACGAAGCGCACGCCGCCAC
>JBGSUY010000584.1:0-4413 GCA_041753195.1 Chromatiaceae bacterium | reverse complement strand
CGGGGAGCCAGACCGACCGGGCGCTGCTGCAAGAGGCCGAGAGCCTGACCCACCGCTATGCCGAGAGTGGGCTCAGCTCCCGGCAGTTCGCCGCGGCCCTGTCCGCCGGCATCGGCGCCTCGAACACGTCCGACCGCGGCGCGGTCACCGAGGCAATCAAGGGCGTGCTCAGAGGAGGCGGTACCCTCACCGGCACCTACGCCACCAACGAGCAGCTCCAGGACCAGATCGCCGACGACATCGCCCGGCGCGTCTCCAGCGACCGCGACTTCTCCGCCCGCCTGGCCGAAGGGGTCAAGGCCGACCTGCAGTCCGGCGCCCGTAACGTCTTTGCCGAGCGCCTGACCCAGGAGGAGCGCTCGACGCTGCAACGGCAGGCGACCGATACCCTCTCAGCCGCACGCAGCCTCGAGCGCTCCGAGTCGATGGCCGAGCGCTTCGGCACCCTGGGTAGCTACCGCGCAGTGGAGATCGGCCATGCCGTCGCCGGCGACCCGGCGCTGATGGATCGCATGTACGACCGGCTCGACCGGCTGGGTCTCACCGGGGATCACCAGCGCCTCGCCAGCTCCTGGAGCTACGCCGATGTCTTTGCTGACCGCGACCAGGCCAATGCTGCGGCGGGGATGGCGCTGCTCCTGGGCTACGGGGAAGGGAATCGGGTCCTCACCCCGCAGGAGCAGCAGACGGCGCGCGAGGCGGGGTTCGGGATTCTCGCCGACGCCTTCGGGGCACCGCGTCCGCACGGTATCTCCCCTGGACATAACGCGGACTTGGATGGCCGTGTCCCTGGATATGGTGCCGCGGGCGCCGCGGTGAACAGGGGGAACCTGCGCGATCCGCGTTCCGAGACAGAGGGACTCCCGGGAGAGGCGGCCGATCATCGGCGCCTGACGCGGGAGCGGTATGATCCGACCGAGGTGGATCGGTCCCATGACCGTTTCCGTGGCGACGCGGCAGGCTTCGGTGCGGGCGTCAGCCATGGTATGCGTGCACAGAAGCGCGACCAGTACGCCCAGCTCATCGAAGAACAGGCCACGCTGCCGCGGCCCTATCCTCAGGTCGCCGCGGATGAGGTCGGGGGTTTTCTTACCAAGTTCGCGCAATCGGGCGCATTGGCCAGGGCCGGACTGAACGGGATCACCGAGAAGTTCGGACAAACACTCGAGCGGACGGGGAGTAAGCTGGAAGCGCTCGAAGCCGCTGGCAGCGGCTGGGAGGAGGCACGCGAAGCGCTGATCGAAACGCGCATGGCCCAGGCGCGCGGATACGGGCTGACCGACGAGCAGATGAGCTACTTCAGGGTCGCGAGCGAGTCGTTCTTCCCGGCAGGCATCCACGACATGCTGGGCACGGAGGCGTCGCGCAGCCGGGAGGAGGCCAGGTCGGCTCTGGTTCGGGCCCATGGCGAGACAGGGGAGTACATCGCTGAGCTGCTGACCCGATCGGCCATCTCCCAGGACGACACCTACCTGCGCACCATTGGCGCCTACAATCGGGCAAACACCGGGGGCGACCCGGTTTCCCCCCCTCTGACCCAGCGCAGCGTCTCAGGCGGACAAGCTGGCGGCTTGCTCGACCTGATCGCCACCCCGGAGTCCCGCGGCAACTACAACGCGTGGTACGGCAACGCGGGCCAGGACCGGCTGGACCTGGCCGCCCTCACCGTGAACCAGGTGCGCGATCTGCAGGCCGATCTGGTGCGAACGAACGGCGGCTCGGCCATCGGGCGGTACCAGCTGCTCGATGACACCCTCGACTTCTTGGTGGACCGCCTCGGTCTCAGCGGGGCGGAGCGCTTCACGCCGGCGCTCCAGGATCGAATGGCCCTGGAGCTGGCCCGGGACGCCGGCATGGCGGATTGGATCGCTGGGAGAGTGAGCGACGAGCGCTTCGCCGAAAATCTCTCGCAGGTCTGGGCGGGATTGCCCAGAGACGCATCGAATGAGAGCTACTACGAAGGGATCCAAGGCAACCGTGCGACGGTGGACTGGAATATCGTCATTGCCTCTCTTCGTGCGATTCGCGGAGGCCGGGCGTCGTGACGCGCACGGGACCTCTCTCCGGTCACAGGCTAAATGCGGACCGCCGTGCCCGTGTAGACTGGTCTGGACACCTGCCACTGTGACCCATTGGTCTCGTAAGTGCCGGTCGTCAGCCGCGCGTCGACGACAGCGTTCGCTCCAAGCTCCACGGCCGCTCTCAGCATTGCGTAGAGCGCCTCCTGCTCGGCAAGTTCGAAGTCGAGCCGTGAGCTGGCCTCGATGTCCGAGATGCCGCGGACCATGCCGAGTGTCTCCTGCACCCTGTGTTGTGGCAGATGGGTGAATACTCTGACCTTGGCTTCCATGGCCTTCAGCGCCTGCGCCATGGCGGGCGGTCTGGGATCGGGGCGGACGAACCGGCGGATGACCCCTTCGAGGATCACGACCGCCAGCAGGCAACCGGGCTGATGGACGCCTATGCCTTCCCCCGTCATCAACCAGGTCGCCGCATCGGCAAGCATCGAGATCACGATGAGAACCTGAATTGCCCTGAATACGGATTCCTCCGCAGAGAGGCCCAGGTTCCGCTCCGCCCAGGCCAGAGATCTTGGGACCAGCCAGATCAGTGCTTCGACCACCAGTACGATCGCTATCGCTAGGATGGCATCGTTGACAGCGGCGTCGGTTCTGCCTGAAGAGAGCAAATCGATTGCGCCCTTGAGAATCCACAGGACGAGGACGGCCTCGAATCCCCGGGCGATGATCTTTCCGACGGACATAGCGGCCGACTCCTGATGCGGTCTCGTTGGTGGCGCAGCGGCCGGCGGGATGCCGACGAGTCACCGCCGGGAACGTAGCACACGGGCGGGATTTGGCAAGATGCCCGCCGTGGACGCTCAAGGTGCGGGCGGGAGTGTGTCCGCGTCCCCAGCGGTCGCTGGCGGCCTGGCAGGGGCTGAGTCTCCCCCTCAGCAGGAAAGAACCGCCACGTCGTACTTGGCGATGTCCGGATCCCGGGAGATCAGGGTCAATGCCTCCGCTCTCGCCTGTGCCACCAGCATCCTGTCGAAAGGGTCGCGATGGTGCATCGGAAGGGTCCGATATACGTTGAGGTGAGAGATGCGGATGGGCATCACCTCGTACCCCGCCTCGGGGATCGAGTCGAAGAAGTCTTCAGGCAGGTCCAGCTTGCCGATCGACGCCTTGATCGCGCACTCCCAGAGGGAGGCACTGCTGACGACGATCAGGTGGGACGGATCGGCGAGCGCCTCTCGCGCCTGCCTGGACAGCGTGCTTGGCTCGCCGAGCGCCCACAGCAAGGCATGGGTGTCGACCAGGAAGCGCATGCTCAGTCGGTCATCCCGAGATCGCGGGCGATGTTCTCTGGCCAGAGATCGAAGTCCTCGGCGATGCGGATTCGGCCCTCGAAGAGTCCCAGGCGACGGTTCGAGGCCCCCGGCTCGTACCGTGTGATCCGTGCGACGGGGTGCCCCATGCGGGTGACGATGATCTCCTCGCCCCGGCTCGCCCGCTCGACGACCTCGGAAAACTTCGCCTTGGCTTCAGTGAGGTTCAGGATTGCGGACATCTTAGCTACGAAATAGTCAGACCTAGTCAGACTATAAACGTCCGCGAAGTCCATCTCAATACGGCTGCGCGAAGTTTCAAATCGCAGCGCGAAACGATCGCCGTCTTCTGTCCCTTTTGGGCTGGCTTTCCATCCCTTCACGTCGCGAGGTAGCCATGCGTCTGGCAGAGCGTCTCATCTCGGCGTTGCTCATCGTCGTCGTCGATGTCGCGGCCTTTGCGGTGCCGCTCGCGGCGCTGCTGATCGCATACGTCCTGCTTGCCCGGCCGGCCTGGTTTCGGGAGCGGGTAGGGCGGCTCTACGACGAGGCACCGCGGTAGGCGGGCGCCGGGCAAGATCGAAGTCTTCGCCAGGGGCGAGGCGTTCGCGCAAGACGGGGTCGGCACCTTCACGCCGTCCTGAGTGTCTGAGTGCCCCGTGAACGGAGTATTGACCTTTGGCTTGCTCTTCGCGCTCACCGCGGCGCTGGTCCCGGCGGGGGTGCATCTCGGCTTTCGCGCGCGCCGCCTGCGCGAGACCGGGACGCCGGCCGACCAGGGATTCGCCTTCGATTCGGTGCGCATCCCCACCGTCCGGGGCCGTCGCCTGTTCGGCTGGCTGCTCCCGGCCCCGGACGCCGCTCGGACCGTCGTCATGCTGCACGGATGGGGCAGCAACGCCGAGCAGATGCTGCCGATCGCCGCGCCCCTGCGGAGAGCCGGACTCAACGTGTTGCTCCTCGATGCCCGCAATCACGGCCAGAGCGATTCCGATACGTTCTCTTCGTTGCCCCGCTTCGCCGAGGATCTGGGCCAGGCGATCGCGTGGCTCAAGCGCCACCAGCCGGGGCGCGCCCGGCAG
>JBGSUY010000583.1:0-8149 GCA_041753195.1 Chromatiaceae bacterium | reverse complement strand
GCCTGGACCAGCTCCTCGAAGGAGTTGTCCTTGAGGACATAGCCGACGGCACCTGCCTCCTGGGCCTGGAGGGCGGCGGAGGGGTCGTCGTGCATGGTGAGCAGCAGGACCCGGGTATCGAGGCCCGCGGCCTCGACCCGGCGGGCGACCTCGATGCCGGTGGGCTCCGGCCCCCGGTGTATCAATCCCGACCGCCGTCCCGGCGAACGGGCCCTCTGATTCCAAAATCGAGCTGCCCTCTTTAGCAAATGGACCTCGGCCACACAACCCCCAGACCCGGGGCGGCTGCGTCCCGCGGGGCGCCGGCTGGCTGGTTGCCGAGACCTGTTAAAGTGTCTATCTTTGGCGCTCGTAACCGCATCCGGAGAAGATCATGACCCACCGAGTCCTGGCCGAGACCGCCGCAAGCGTCTCGGAGCTGAAGCGAAACCCCATGGGTACCGTGGCGGCCGGAGAGGGTCTCCCGGTAGCCATCTTGAACCGCAACGAGCCCGCTTTTTACTGTGTGCCGGCGGACGCCTACGAGGCCCTGATGGAGCGGCTGGAAGACCTGGAGCTGAATGCCATCGCGGACACGCGGCTGCGCGACGGCAAGGCCCCGGTCAAGGTCGGTCTCGATGAGCTATGAGCTCCTCTTTCATCCCGATGCATTGGACGAGTGGGGAAAGCTGGACAAGGCCTTACAGGAGCAGTTCAAGAAGAAGCTGGCGGAGCGACTGCTGGAGCCCCATGTCCCGGCGTCGCGGCTCTCGGGCCACGCGCAGCGCGATAAAATCAAGCTCAGGTCCGCTGGCTTCCGTTTGGTCTACGAGGTCCGAGACGCCGAGATGATGGTGCTGGTGCTTGCGGTGGGCAGGCGCGAACGCAATGCGGTGTACCGGGCGGCCTCAAAGAGGTAGCGGGTAGCGGAAAAAGGGTTCCGGAAAAAGGGTTCCAGGGTCAATTGCTCCAGTGTCCAACCCAAGGCCCGCTGCCAGGCCGGGTTCAGCCGCTTGAATCTGCCATCGAAGCCGGCAATGCAGAGCAGTCGAGCGACTCGCTAAAAAAATGGAGCAACTCCTCATACGCGGGCTGTGCGCCGCATGGACGAGGGGACGGGCTAGTAGCCGGCCGCTCGCCCTTCTGGGCCCCCAGCGAGGGCTGCGACGGCTCGGTACTGCCTTTAGGTCTCCTCTCCCTGCTCGCGACACTTGGAATTCGCTTCACGGCCGTTACGCCTGTTGCAGGTCAGCCAGCCATCTTGTTCAGCATGTGATCGATGACCTTGCTGTGCTCGTCCTGCGGACTGAACAGGACGACCTCGGCAGCTTCACCGACTCTTACCGTGTGTCCGGGCGGCCAATAAAACAGATCACCGCCATGCACCGCTTCCTCTGTGCCGTCTGCATAGGTGACGGTGACCTCGCCCTGCAAGAGATATCCCCAATGCGGAGATTGGCATAGGTCGCACTCCAGCCCTTGCAGCAAGGGCGCGATGTCCGTGCCGGCGCCGAGGGAGAAATACTCACCGCTGATCTTGCCGTACCCCGAGGCATCTCCAAAATCCGTCTTTTGGCGAGCGACTGCCCCCGGCGCGTCGATTCTCACTGGTATGTCGTTCTTGGCTATTCGCATTGCGTGCTTCTCCGTTTTGTGGTCGCGGTGGCGAAAGGGCAGGCTTAACGCCTGACATCAGCGTCTGAAAGCGCCGTCCGCTGCATCCTAAGTCTTGGACGCGTGCTCCTCTCAGACCGGCCTAATGTTTTGGTTCATCCGGAAGAGATTCGTCGGGTCGTATTTCGTCTTGATCTCCACCAGGCGCTTGTAGGTCGAACCGTAGGCGAACGCGATGCGGTCGGTCTCCTCCTCCGTGAGGAAATTGATGTACGCGCCGCCGCTGGCGAACGGTTTTGACTTGGAGAAGAATTCGCGCGCCCAGGCGATGCAGTGCGCGTCCTCGGCCGCCGACTCCCAGCGGCCGTGCACGTTCATGACATAGTTCGCGTCTCGGCTGGAGTAGGCCATCGCCTCGGGGGCTGGGCGGGCCGTCTGGCCGCCGATCGTGCCGACAAAAATCTCGCACTGCGGCGACGGCAGCGTGCCGGCGTATTCGATGATGGTATCGATTGCGCCGTCGCTGAGCCGCGAGAAGTTGTGCGACTTCCAGTAGTTGCGCGCACCCCGGGTGAGGAGCGGGTCGAAGTCCTGCTGCCAGGCGGTGTACAGCTGCACGCCGATGTGCTCGCCGTGTGCCGTGCCGAACCCGCGCAGCGGCTCGATCAGCTTCTCGCCCTCAGTGGGGTCTCCCGCATAGCACAGCGCGAGCGCTACGATCTCTTTCCCGTGGACGGCCTCGGGCAGGAAGGGCAGCGGGGGTGCCTTCCGAGCGACCATCCAGACGTTGAGTTCGTCCGGCATCGTCTCGGTGAAGCGGGCGAATTGGGTCAGCACGGACTTCGCCTGGTCGAACGGGAAGACGATGAGCCCGCTCAACACGTTCGGCCCGACGAGATGGAGCTGAAACTCGAAGCTGGTAACAATACCGAAGTTCCCACCGCCACCCCGCAGCCCCCAGAACAGGTCATCGTTTTCCGTTTCGCTGGCGCGCACCTGACTGCCATCCGCCGTGACGACATCCGCGGAGAGCAGGTTGTCGACGGTCATGCCGCATTTCCGGCTCAACCAGCCGAATCCGCCGCCGAGCGTCAGACCGGCCACGCCCGTGGTTGAGTTGATGCCCAGCGGCGTCGCGAGACCGTGCGCCTGCGCGGCCGCGTCGAAATCGGCGAGGGTGCAGCCGGGCTCGACCCTTGCCCGACGGGCGTTCGGGTCCACCTGAATGCCCTTGATCAGCGAGAGGTCGATCATGAGGCCGTCGTCGCAGACGGCGTTGCCCGCGATGTTGTGCCCGCCCCCTCGGATCGAGACGAGCAGGTCGTGCTTGCGCGCGAACTTGACCGCCTGGAGGACATCTTCAGGCGACGCACAGCGGGCGATCAGCGCCGGCCTGCGGTCGATCATGGCGTTCCAGATCTGGCGCACCTCGTCGTAGTCCGCGTCGCCAGGTAGAAGCACGTCTCCCCGGGTGTGCGCCTTGAGCTCGTCGATCTCTGCCTTGTGTAACGTTTTCATGTGATGACCTTTCGTTGTTGCAGCATTTGAACGCGGTGACGCTTGCGCAAAACGCCGAAGCTCATTCGCTCCCGCACACACCAGGCGCCGTTGGAATTCCAAGCCCGTCGGTCTCAAGACGCACGGCCAAGCATACCGAGCCGATCCAGTCCTTCGGCGGCAAACTTCAAGGTAAGCTCACCCGCGGGAAGCTCCCGGCACAACGCAGCAGCTAGTCCGGCATAATGCGTGCTGAAGGCGCTGGACCCTTGGAATTCTGCTTCCAGGCGCAGCGGGTTGAGCGCCGCGGCGGGCAGAGGGAAGGCGGGAACACCGGTAGCGAGCGGACCCAGTTCGCGCGTGATGCGGTTCATGAAGACACGGGCCGGCAGACCGGTTAACACGTTTGTAATAACGCTGGGGAGTTTGCGCGCCGCCTTGAGGTTCGCCCGGTAGGGCGCGGAAATGTCCGCCTCGGGGCAGAGCAAGTACGCTGTACCCATCTGCACCGCTGAAGCGCCTAACGCCAATGCCGCGGCGATTCCGCGCCCGTCAGCTATGCCGCCCGCGGCAATGACCGGAACTGTCACCGCATCCACCACCTGAGGAACCAGCGCCAACGTACCGAGCTGGGATGCGGGATCTGTTGCCAAGAACGTCCCGCGATGGCCACCGGCCTCGATGCCTTGCGCAATAACCACGTCCGCACCGTGGTCCACGAGCCAACGTGCCTCCGCGACCGATGTCGCGGTGCCAAAGATCTTGCAGCCCGCAACCTTGAGACGGTTTATTAGGGCTTCATCGGCTAGTCCAAATTGAAAGCTGACAACTTCTGGCTTAAGGTCAACGACAACATCACACATTTCTGCACCAAAGGGTGCAAGGGCGGAGGCAGGCGGTTCTGGTGGACTGATCATCAGCTCGTCGTAATAGACGACGAGCTTCTGACGCCATGCGTTCTCGATGGCCGCATCCCGGTGTGGTGTTGGATGACAAAAGAAATTGAGGTTTAAAGGCTTGCGGGTTTGAGCGCGAATTTTGTCAACTTCGTCTTTCACCTGCGCAGGCGTCAGCAACGCACAAGGAAAGGAACCAAGACCACCCGCGACGGAAACGGCAATTGGCATGCTCGGACTCGTGTGTCCTCCCATTGGTGCCTGCACAATAGGGTGTTGAATATTTAGAAGATCGAGCAGACGCCGATCCGGCCATGCCGCAGTTTGACGCGACGCATCATTCGCCTGAGCTTCGCCTGCACTGAGCAGGCTCCGGGCGCCGCCGATCGAAATAGCGATCCCGCTGACAGCAGTGGCCTTCAAGAATCCCCGCCGTTTGATGCTGTCCATCTATTCCTCCCGTGAGTCGTCAGGAATCTCGCCTCGTCCACCTGCGGGGTCAATGCACGCTGAACAGCCTCACGTGGCCAGCCCCGGCTGCTATGGCAAAGCCGTCCTTGGTGATCGTGCGGCCAATCGGCCCTTCGAAGGTCCCCGACACTCTCGCCCGGTCCTCCCCGGCCTCCAGCACCAGCATGCGGCCGTCTGCCATCGCTGCAATCCCGATTCGCTCTCCGCCCATGCCGGGCAGTGCGTAGACAGCGATTACTCCTGTCAGCCCGGCGGACCGCACCAGCGGATGCTCATCTGGCGGCTCGGGTGGCAGGGGCTGCGGATTCAGTGAGCCCTCTGGTGGGGGCTCCGGCGGCAGCGGTTGAGGGTTAAGGGCGTTCAGTGCCGCGGGCTTCCACAGGCTCGCGGAATCGCTACGTGAGGCGATAAATCTCAGCGAACCGAGTGAGAAGTGCCGCATGGGGGCTGCGAACCGCTCCCCGCGGTCAGGCAATAGATGGCCAGCGGCATCGCGAAGCGGTTCCTGCGCAGCGAACAATGCCCCCGCGTCCAGCGCCAGCGATTCGATACGAGGCTCCTTCTCTAGGGCACGCTGGCTGAGTCTTGACAGCCGCGCGGAAGGCATGTCGGCACCTCGCGGCGCTATCCCGGGAACGACGACGCGGCCCTGGGCATCCGCGCTCACCTGTATCCGGTGGCTGGCGGACTCAAACACGACCTGCTCTCCAGGCTCGAGACCCTCCAGCGTCACGAGGTGGACGTCCACGCCGTAGCCGCCCGTCACCAGGGCAAGCCAGCCGGGATCTTCCAACGGAGGATCGAGTTCCTCCTGGGTCAGCTTGACCGGGTCGTCGCCGAACATCACCTTCGCCCATGGGTCGTTGGGGTTGTAGGTCTGGCAATCTTCATCGAGGTGGCCGACGACATTGATGACGTTGCCCTCCGAGTCGACGATCGCCGGAATTGGTCGACCGAAGTTCACCATCCGAGTCCCCCGTGAGGTGAGGACCAGCAACCTGATGTCGGTCGTCAAGGTATTGGCATCGTCAACCGAGAGGTCAAACCCAAAGCCATCGGTAGTTGCATCGGTGGCCGTCAGCGACGGTTCGATCAGTTCGGCCGCCGGGTGAACTGGATCGAGGAGTTGTGCGCTGCAGAAGCGTCCGGCGTCATAAAGGTGCACACCGGCGAGGTATCGAATCAGGTGCTTCTTCACTTTGGGCTTCTTGGGACCGTCCTTGCGACAGGTCGTTGGGAAGAAAGGTGCGCCAAATGGATTGGTTCCCATCGACAACGCCGTACGAGGTAGTTTGTCGACCATCACCAGCCCCCCCAGCGTCATGCCGCTGGCGATGGCCAAGAGACTCTGAACCCTCAATTCAACGCCGAACATGGCAAGTGGCGGCAGCGGCCTATCGATGCGGTAGCTCCGGCCACCGAGCGGTTGGACGCCCTGCTCTGCCAACGCCTGTTTAAGGAACTCATCTGCCAGCGCGGCGATACCGTCGAGCCCCAGCTCCAATGCTTCGGCGAAGATTTCGCTGACAACCGCACCGAGTCCCGGCAGGCCGGCCCAGTTGAGGATCACAGACAAGGGCACGTCCATGACCGTTACCGCGTTAACCTCGATGTCCCAGGAAAAATCCACGCGGAGCAATGCTGGAGCGCCAGGCACGACCGACATCCGTATGTCCAGCGGTAGGTTGAAATCAAATACGCCGAGCGACAGCTTGGTATTGGCCAGAATGCGGGGCGTCGTCCCGATCGGTGCCCAGGCCGCGGATGTCGAGACCAGTCCGCTGCGAAGCTCCGAGGGCAGCTTGGAGAGCCCGAAGGCCAGCGCGGAGGCTGCGTCGATGAACATGCCCCATTCCTGACCTGCACCTGTGCGGGTGATCGTAGGTCCGGTTGGGTCGTATTCGATCAGGATGGCCGCCGGCGTCATTGAGATCCGCACGGACGTTGGAACCGGCATACCGTATTGAGCCAGCATCGGCGCGGCGTCGAAAGCGTTGTTGGACAGGCGGGTATTGATGACCTGGGCGAGCATCTCGGCCAGGGTTTCCCGTAGCTGCGTAGGTAGCCTGGTGGCGTTGAGGTCCGGCGGTTCCGCCGTTGCTGAGAGCGTGGTGCCCGTGGCCGTCAGCTTCACCTTGACGATGATGCGGTCCGACGGCGTTGGAAGGTAGGGTAGGTCCTGGTTTGGGAACGCCAACAGGTCCTGCATCGACACGAAGAACACGTCGACAGGCATGGCGACCACCAGCGCATTGCCTGCGCCGAAGACAGGGGTGAAGGTGGCGCCGTCGAGGATCACGTCGATCCGGTCCACGAAAACGTCGGGTCCGCCTGGAAGACACAAGGACTGAAGCTGGGCCTGGATGGGCTCCGACAGTGCCCGTGACAGTCGATGCTTGGCGAGTTCGAATCCGAAGGCCATCGCGATTTCTCCTAGTAGTGTTGGCCCGTTGGGCCGTGAATGCAGCACAAGGTAGTTTTTATCGGCAGCTTTCGGGATACTTGTCGCAGCAGCACCAACTACCGCTGATTACCCCATAGCAATCATCGCGAAAGAAATACTCGCGCGGCGTCGAATGCGGCATAACGCTCGCGCTGAGCTGCGGCCCACAGGAGAAAAACACCGGGAATACCCAAAAAGCCCGCGCTGTGGGCCGTCAGCTCCAGTGGGTTGTTAGGCCAGTCAAGATTCCCTATCATGCGACTTGGAAAACGAGCGCTTCACTCTCCCAGCTGGCTTGGCTTCCAGGGTTGTTCAGGTCTCTAGTATGGCCCCTCAGGAATCCTGTGGGAGGCGGGGTAAAAGGGCCGTGTGTGAGTGTGCCTGTATACAACCCTTTGGTGCCATTGTTCCAGGTTATGGTCATTTCAAAGTTTGGACCTCGCACGAACCCTTTGGCTTCGGTACTCTGCACCGAACCATTGGAATGGGAGGCAAACGCACTGAGACGGTCTTGATCTTGATTGATCCTAATTCTCACCCTAAAACCATTTCTTTGAACGATATCCCAGTCACCACCAACTTGGAGAAAAGGTCCCATTGATTTCCTCTCTCAGATAATGGGATAAATGGAATTACTTTCGGGCTCGTCTCCCTTTGCGAACTCGAAAGTGCCTAACCAGTCTTGGTCGGACGAACGGTCCCGATATTCTGGGGCCGACCGGCCTATGCTTCACATATGTCGTTCGATGTCAGAGAGTTAGGCGGTAGCTGGAACTGCACCGTTAGTGCGTTAGGTGGCTATGTTGCCGCCTAAACCACTATTGGAGGTTAAGCCTTCGGCCGGGATTCCGGTATCGGCGAATCGCCTGACAACCCTGTACGCGAAATTACGGACAAGCGATTCGTAGCCGTGGGATCCGTGGGCTTTGTCTGCTGTAGGCCAAACAGGTGGGCTGGAGGACGCGACTGCGGATGCGGGCCAACCTCATTCCAGCATTCGGGCCTGCACCGCATAGCGCACCAGATCGGCGACGGAATGCAGCCCGAGCTTGGCCATGGATCGGCTGCGGTGTGTATCCACAGTGCGCGGGCTGATGGCGAGGAGTCTTGCGATCTCCTTGCTGCTGTTGCCAAGCGCGATCAGTCGGATGACCTCGCGCTCCCGCGGCGACAGGGCCACGGTGGCGCGGCCGTCGCGTTGCAGGGCGCGCAGCTTGAGGCGGATCGAGGGGGTCACGAAGGTGCCGCC
>JBGSUY010000582.1:0-7607 GCA_041753195.1 Chromatiaceae bacterium | reverse complement strand
GGCCGGAGTCACCGCGGCCCATCTGCTGCACCGCGCCGGGTACCTGATGGTGGGCTAACTCGTCATGGGTAGCGCCCAGACCGGCGGCACCCTGCACGGCTCCTCCGCCGCGAGTGACGGGGCCATCGCCGCAAACGGCTGCGGGACGCAGGGCTGCAGTTTCACCGCCTCCAGCCATCGCATGACCATGCAGATGCTTGAGCTCATGGTTGCGCCCACCGATTGGTTGACCCTGATGCTCATGCCCCAGTTCGTCGACATGACGATGGGGATGCGTCCGCTCCCGGGCGTCGTGACCGAGGTGCCCCCGGGGGACGAGGGGAGCCAGCCCGCGGGACACCATCATGGCAGCGATCGGGACCATGTGACGGGTGGGATCGGCGATACGGGGATTTATGCCCTGCTCGGAATCTTCGATCGGCCCGGCCAGCGTATGCACCTGGGGCTGGGGCTCAGCATGCCCACCGGCGATGTGGATCTGCGGCTCGGTAACGTCAGGGACGGGGAATTCCTCCACTACGGCATGCAACTCGGCAGCGGGACCTGGGATTTCCTGCCTAGTCTCACCTACACCGGCGAGCGCGGCCGCTGGTCCTGGGGTGGTCAGCTCAACGGGGTGCAGCGAATCCAAGACAGCAACCCCTCGGGTTATTCACTCGGCGATGTATTCCAGGGGACGGCCTGGGCAGGTTTAGGTCTGACCGATTGGCTGTGGGCTTCGCTGCGCGGAGTCTATACCGTCCAAGGCACCATCCGGGGGGCCTTCGAAGGTCCGCACGAGCAATCGAGCCCGGTGGACTTTCCGCAGAATTACGGCGGGCGATTCTGGGACCTGGGGCTGGGTCTCGATGCGGTCATTCCCAGCGGATTCCTAAAGGGCAACCGATTCGGTATCGAGTGGCTTAAGCCTGTCGACCAAGACGTCAACGGTTATCAGCTCGAACGCGAGGATGCCTTGTTCTTCGCCTGGAGTGTCGGCTTTTAGGGCGGGCCCGGAGGGTGAGGGTCTATCGCTTCGACTTCAAAGCAATGGGCTCACCCTGCGAGATCCGGCTCTATGCGCGGGAATACGCGCAGGCCAAGCGGGTGTCCGAGGCGATCATGGAGGAGGTCGGCCGCTTGGAGGCGCGCTATTCCCGGTATCGCATTGACAGTGACCTGTCGGCCATCAATCGGGTGGCGGCCGCCGGTGGACAAATCGCGGTGGATGCAGAGACCTCGGGCCTGCTCGATTACGCGGGGACTTGCTGGCGGGAGAGCGACGGGCTCTTCGATATCAGCTCCGGCGTCCTGCGCCGCCTCTGGCGATTCGACGGCGGGGGTCTGCCGAACGAGGCGGAGCTTGAGGATTTGTTGGGGCGGGTCGGCTGGCACCGGCTGCGCTGGGAGCCCCCGGTGCTCGCCTTTCCCGAGCCGGGGATGGAGATCGACTTCGGGGGCGTGGTCAAGGAGTACGCGGCGGATCGGGCGGCGTCCTTGGCCCGGGACGCAGGCGTGACCCATGGCATGGTCAACCTGGGTGGAGATATTCGCGTCATCGGACCCCATCCGGACGGGAGTCCCTGGCGCATCGGTATTCGCGACCCCCGCCGCCCCGGGGCCCTGATCGCGACCGTCGCCCTGCAGAGAGGCGGACTTGCGAGCAGCGGGGACTACGAGCGCTGCATCGTGATCGAGGGGCAACGCTACGGCCACATCCTGAACCCGAAGACGGGTTGGCCGGTGCGTCACCTGGCCGCCGTCAGCGTCATCGGCGACCTCTGCGTCGTCGCAGGCAGCGCCTCGACCATCGGGATGCTCAAAGAAGATCGTGGACCGGCCTGGCTCGCAGACCTGGGGCTACCCCACCTCTGGGTGGACGTCTCCGGTGAGGTCGGGGGGCCGCTGGCCCCCCGCTCAACCTACCGCCAAATCCCCGGGATCGGCAAATAGGTGTTCACGTCCGTGGCCGTGGGCGTCACCGTGACGTCGATCCCGGCGCCGCAGAGGCCATTCAGTGGATTGCTGATTAGGTCACGGTTGACGATCAGGGTCGCTGCCTCGCCGATGCCGTCGACACCGTAGTCCGCCCCTTGGTTGGCATAGCGGGAGCCGTTATCGGGCACCCACAGATTGACCTTGTGGGACCGGACGGTGGGCGGGGACGTATCGCAGATATCGGCCACCGCAATCTTGACCAACAGGCGCTTCACGCACGATTCTTGTATGAAATTAGGGGCGGTAAATTGAAATGGGACGCGTCCTCTGAAATTGCTGTCCAGCCTGCCGTTGCGGCCGAAAAATCCCATCTCATTCCCGTTGGCGTCGCGCTGTTCCCCCTGGATCGGAAAGATGCTCTTGTCCTGGATGGTGTCGAACAGACCCGCCAGGCTTCCCTGTTCGATGATCCCGCTGAGATCCGCGAGCGTGCTTCCGTCGGAGGCCGAGAGCTCAGCGACTTCGCCCGGAAATACCACGCTCTGGGCAATGACCGGGCGATCCGGGCCCCCGTAGATTGCCGCGCAGCCATGTCCGATCTTCAATGCATTATCTTCCGTCAACCCCTCGGTGGCCTGGGCTTTGACGCTAGTATGTGCCGAGACATTGGCCCCGGCCCCCCAGAGTCCGACCATGAGCGAGCACAGGGCAAGCGTCCGGATTGTTGGTGAACCTAACATAGCTAACTCCCATTCTTTTGGTTTAGACACTTCCCCCCTCCGCAGGAGCGGGGCGCATTCACATCTACGTCTGTCCAGGTGCTGACCGTACGGGTCTACAGCGACGTCTCCGGGTCTGCGATACGCGGGAGAAGTTCCCATCCGTATCCGCGACTCCCGAACCCGTTAGATAGTCCGTGGTGCCTGAGGTCAGCAACGTGGCAGAGTGTCGCACTGGGTTTAGCGCTGAATCCTGTGGGAGGGGAATTGTGGTCGCAGGGGCGGCGGCGTCGCTTTAGGGCGCGGATAAATAAACGAATTCCCGGTTTTTGCGTGCCCCAAGGGGATGGTGCGGGCAATAAACGCAGTTTCTCTGTGCGTCAATCTGTCACTCCGACGGCAAGCATGTGGTCTTCGGCAAGGTGGTGGACGGCATGGACGTGCTGAAGGCGATGGAGGACCAGGGCACCCGCGCGGGTCAGACCAAGACTGAGGTGGTGCTGGCTGGCTGCCGGCAGCTCTGAGGCGCGAGTCGGCCGGCCGCGCCGGTCGGCCGACTCGATCTGCTAGGCTTAGCAAGACCGTGTGACCGCCACGCCGAGCATCCACACCGATGGAAGCCCAAGATCTGGATCGCCCCATCCACCGCATCAGCGTGGATAAGTTTCACCGAATGATCGAGGCCGGTGTCTTCACGGCTGGCGACCGGGTGGAGCTCATCGATGGGGAGATGCGTGACATGCCGCCGATCGGACCATCCCACAACGGCTGCACTGGTGTCCTGCTTATGGCCTTCGCCTCGGCCCTCGCAGAGCGTGCCTTCGTTGTCTCCCAGGGACCTCTCGTGCTGGACGACGGCACCGAGGTCTACCCTGGTCTGCTGGTCCTGAAATTGCGGGACGACCGATACCAGACCGCGAACCCCAAGCCCGAGGATGTGCTTCTCCTGGTGGAGGTCGCGGACTCGAGTCTCCGTTTCGACCTGAAGGTGAAACTACCGTCCTATGCGAGGGCAGGCATCGGCATCTGTTGGATCGTCGACCTCCGCAAGAAGGTCATCCATGAATATGCGGACCCTGACCGATTCGGCCGCCGTTATCGGCACCTGCGATCTGTGTCCGATGGGACCTGCAGGGTCGTGGTCGCCGGCGCTGACGTCGCCGTGGCGACGACCAACCTGTTTCGATTCTGAAGTCAGCCCTTGTGTGCCGCGCCGTTCGGGGATCGTTGACGCGTCCCCCGACCTTCCCACATAACCCGCCTCTATCAAACCATCGAAAATCACGGTGGACCTAGACCAAACGCGGGCTGGTGGCTGCTGGTCAAGGCAGGTATCTTAGCTAGTTCAGATATTCGGAGATTCCGAGACTCCGGATCACCCCGAACGCCGGCCCCGCATCCGCACCCCCGCTGAATCGTTCGCCGAGCCCTATCCGCGAAGACGGAGGAAGATCCATGACGGCAGTTGTCGCAACCAACGAGACCATCCTGGTGGTCGGTGGTGGGATCAGCGGCATGACCGCGGCGCTCGAGGCCGCCGAGACCGGTAAGCAGGTCGTCCTGGTTGAGAGCCGACCCTACCTGGGCGGCCGCGTCTCCCAGCTCTACAAATACTTCCCGAAGCTCTGCTTTCCAACCTGCGGCCTGGAGATCAACCAGCGCCGGGCTAAGCAGAACCCGAAGCTTACCATCCTGACCATGGCCGAGGTGACCGGCCTGAAGGGCGAAAAGGGCAACTACATCGCCTCCGTCAAGCTCTCCCCCCGCTACGTGAACGAGAACTGCACGGCCTGCGGCGACTGCGAGAAGGCGGTGGAGGCGCAGTTCGGCGACGAACACAACTACGGGCTCGGCAAGCGCAAGGGGGCCTATCTCCCCTACCGAATGGCCATGCCTCAGCGCTACGTCCTGGACCCGGCCATCATCGGCACCCCGGATGCGGAAAAGGCCAAGGCGGCCTGCAAATACAATGCCATCGATCTCGACATGCAGGGGCAGACCATCGACTTCCCCTGCGGCGCCGTCATCTGGGCCACCGGCTGGAGGCCCTATGACGCGGCGAAGATCCAGCCCTATGGCTACGGCCGCTTCCCGAACGTGATCACCAGCGTCGAGTTCGAGCGCATGGCGGATCCCATGGGCCCCACCGGCGGCAAGCTCCTGCGTCCCTCCGATGGCAAGGACGCCAAGAAGGTCGCATTCATCCAGTGTGCGGGGTCGCGTGACCGCAACCACCTGCTGCACTGCTCGCGGATCTGCTGCATGGCCTCCATGAAGCAGTGCACCTATGTGATCGACGCCTTCGGCTTGGACGCCGAGATCAACGTCTACTACATCGATCTGCGGGCCATCGACCGTTTCGAGGACTTCTATCAGAAGGTCCGCGCCAACCAGAACATCGCGTTCATCAAGTCCAAGCCCGCTGCCATTACCCAGGATAAGGACGGAAACCCCGTGGTCCAGGGGGTGGACACCGAGGGCTACAAGCGCTTCGCGGAGCCCCACGACCTGGTAGTGCTCGCCATCGGAATGGAGCCCTCCGTGGATCCGGCGAGCTTCCCGGTGCCCATCGTCCTGAACCGCGAGGGCTTCATCGAGGCCGACACGGCCAACGGCGGCGTCTTCGCGGCTGGCAGCGCCTCCGATGCACTCGACGTGAACCGGGCGGTCCAACACGCTACCGGGGCGGCACTGCGCGCCATCCAGGTCGTCAACGGCGTCGCGAGAGCGGAGGTCTAAGCCATCGCAGCGGAAAAGAAATTCGCCGGTTATATCTGCACCGGTTGCGGCATCGGCGAGCGCCTGGACGCCGAGCAGCTCCAGGCCGTCGCCACCCGAGAGGGCAAGATCGCCGACGTCAAGCAGCACCCCATGCTGTGTGGGGCCGAGGGCGTCAAGCTGATCCAAGACGACATCGACGCCGGCAACGCGACCCACATCATGATCGCCGCCTGCTCGCGCCGCTCCAAGGTGGAGGCATTCAGCTTCGCCAACGTCGCGATGTCCCGGGCCAACCTCCGCGAGGGCGTGATCTGGGCCCGCCCCGAGGGCGACGAGCACCAGGAGACCACCCAGGAGATGGCGGACGACTATGTCCGCATGGCCTGTGCCGAGATCAAGTTCATGACCGTGCCGGAGTCCTCCGGAGAGCAGGGGCTGAACAAGACCCTGCTGGTGGTGGGCGGCGGCGTCACCGCCATGACCTCCGCCCTGGAGGCGGCCAAGGCCGGCTATCCGGTTCATCTGGTCTGTGACGAGCCGGTTCTGGGCGGGGTCTGGAAGGACCTGTACAAGCGGGTGCCCTTCCGTGCCGCGGCGTCGGACGTTATCGGCAATCTGGACGTGGATCTGCCCCAGCCCGAGGATCCGGGCGTCGCTGACCTGATCGAGCAGGTGCTGGCCAACGGGCGCATCACGGTGCATCTCAACGCCCGGATCACCAAGACCTCCGGTGCGCCCGGGCGCTTCTCCGCGGACATCAGCACCGAGTCGGGTGGCACCCTCACCGAGAACTTCGGTGCCATCGTCCAGGCGACGGACTACAAGCCCTACGGCGCCAACAAGCTTCCGGAATTCGCCTACGGCAAGACGCCGGACGTGATGACCAACTTCGAGTTCGAGCGGCTCGCCAAGCAGGCCAACGGCGAGGTCCTCAAGCGCCCCTCGGACGGCCGTGAGATCAAGTCGGTCGCCTTCATCCAGTGCGCCGGGCAGCGCTCCACCCAGGAAGGTCACCTGCCCTACTGCTCGGGCTTCTGCTGCACCGAGTCCATCAAGCAGGCGATGTACTTCAAGCAGCAGAATCCGGGCTGCGATGCCACGGTGCTATTCGACGATCTCCGCACCCCGGGTGCCGCGGGCGAGGACTTCTATCGCTCCGGCCAGCAGGCCATGGTCACCTTCTCCAAGGGTAAGGCGTCCGACGTGGTGGTCGACGGCGAGAGCCTCCGGGTCAAGTTCAAGGACCTGATCCTGAACGAGGACACACAAATGGTCTGCGACCTGGTGGTCCTCGCCACCGGTCAGGTGCCCAACTCGGGCCCAGACCCCTATGCCCAGCTCGCCGTGGACGAGGCCCCGACCGAGGAGGAGAAGGCCGCCGCCCGCGCTGCGCTGGCCGTCGCCCCGCCCTCGATCCTGAACTTGGACTACCGCCAGGGCACCGACCTGCCGCAGCTCAAGAACGGCTTCGTTGATAGCCACTTCATCTGCTTCCCTTACGAGACCCGCCGCACCGGTATCTATGCCGCCGGCCCGGTGCGCCGTCCCATGGACATGAAGCAGGCGATCGAGGACGCGGTGGGCGCCACCATGAAGGCGATCCAATCGGCCGAGAACGCGGCGCGTGGCGCCGCCGCCCACCCGCGCGTGGGTGACCTGTCCTACCCGCGCTTCCGCAAGGAGGGTTGCACCCAGTGCAAGCGCTGCACGGTGGAGTGCCCCTTCGGCGCCATCAACGAGGACGAACAGCGCTACCCGCAGTTCAACGAGTCCCGCTGCCGGCGCTGCGGCACCTGCATGGGCGCCTGCTCGGTGCGCGTCATCTCCTTCGACAACTACTCCATCGACACCGTCGGCCAGCAGATCAAGGCGGTGGACATCCCGGACGACATGTCCGAGAAGCCGCGGATCCTGGCGCTCGCCTGTGAGAACGACGCCTATCCGGCCCTGGACATGGCCGCGGAGCTTGCTCGGAAAGGGGCGCGCGTGCACACCACCCCCTTCGCCCGCGTCATTCCGGTGCGCTGCCTGGGCTCCGTGAGCCTCTCCTGGGTGACGGATGCGCTCAACTCGGGCTATGACGGCATCGTGCTGATGGGCTGCCGGCGTGACGACGACTATCAGTGCCACTTCGTGCGTGGCTCGGCCATGGCGGCGGAGCGTCTGAGCAAGGTCGGCGACACGCTCACCCAGCTCAACCTGGAGACCGAGCGTGTGGCCGTGCACGAGGTCGCGATTACGGATCTGCAG
>JBGSUY010000581.1:0-8487 GCA_041753195.1 Chromatiaceae bacterium | reverse complement strand
CGAGGCGGCCGATCTTGGCGAGCCGCCCCGACTCCGCCGCCACGGCGTCCGAGACCTGGGCGAGCTGGGCGAGGGAGGCCATGTCGGGTGCAGGGGCTCGGGGTCGGATCCCCGAGCGGCCTCAGTGGTACTGCTCGGTGGTGTACTGCCCCGGGGCATTGCGGCGATGACGCACCAGACCCCGCCCCTCCAGGATCACCTTGGCGTCCTTGATCATGGCGGAGTTGCCGCACAGCATCACGTGGCTGCTGTCGTGGGCGATCCGGGCACCTACGCGCTCCTCAAGCACCCCGCCGGTGATCAGGTCGGTGATCCGACCCCGCAGGGCCAGGGGGTGATCCTGCCGGCTCACCACCGGGACGAAGCTGAACCGAGCCCCATGCCGCTCGGCGATGGCCGCGACGGTCTCGCCGTAGGTCAGCTCGCCGACGGTGCGGGTCCCGTGGAGCAGGATCACCCGCTCGAAGCGCTCCCAGGGGTCGGGGGTGCGCAGGATCGACAGATAGACGCCGAGGGCGGTTCCGGTGGCGATCAGCCAGAGGGTCTGGGCCGGCGCGACCGATTCGAGGGTGAAGATGCCCCCCGCCTGGGCCGAGACCCAGAGGGCGTCGCCGGGGTTGAGGTCCGAGAGCCGCGGGGTCAGGGGCCCCTCCGGGACCTCATTGAAGTAGACCTCCAGCGGTCGCTCCTGGGGGGCGTTCACCAGGGAGTAGGGGCGGCCGATGCGCTGATCGTCCACGTCCAGGGCCAGCTTGATGTATTGCCCCGCCTTGAAGTCCCCCACCGGGGCGTCGATCTGCATGCTGTAGAGGCCGTCCGCCCAGGCGTGCTTGCCGACCACCGTGCCTTTCACCCAGTCGCTCATCTCGTCCCGGTCATCCGTTTGTTGTTGTGGGGTCGGGGGCATGACGATGCCGCCGACGGTGTGTAGGGTCGAGATTGGTCCCCCGAGCACCGTTTCAAAGCGCGGCGGGGGCCGGGACCGATGGTGTCCCCGTAGGTTGCATTCGCCTGCGCCATGCACTACTTCTGACTCGGTCAATACCTGTTCGGAAATGTCTACCAACGGAGAGCACCCATGAAGATGACCCTGCTCGCACTCGGTCTGGCCGCGATCAGCACCGGGGCCTCGGCGGCAACCGAGGCCTGTCCCGAGCTGCTCGATGTCAATGTCCGCCGCCTGGCAGGTGAGGATGTCGTGAACCTCTGCGAGGCCTACAAGGGGAAGGTGGTCCTGGTGGTCAACACCGCCAGCAAGTGCGGCTTCACGCCCCAGTACGAGGGCCTGGAGGCCATCTATCGCAAGTACAAGGACCGGGGGCTGGTGGTGCTGGGCTTCCCCTCCAACGACTTCATGGGCCAGGAGCCCGGGACCGAGCAGGAGATTGCCCAGTTCTGCCGCCTGACCTACTCGGTGGAGTTCCCCATGTTCGAGAAGGTCAGCGTGAAGAAGGGCAGCGCCGCGCCGCTGTTCGAGCGTCTGGCCGCTGCCGGTGCCGCCTATCCCAAGTGGAACTTCTACAAGTACCTGATCGACCGAGACGGCAAGCTGGTCGACTACTATTCCAGCGTCACCAGCCCGGAGAGCGGCAAGCTGGTGGGGGCCATCGAACGGCTCCTCTGAGCTTTAAGTCAAGGTTCAGAATCAACATGCCCAGTGCGTCCCAGCCTATCCCAATGCCTGTACCCAAACAGGCCCCTGGGGCGTTCACGTTGTTTCTGAACCGATCCTAAGGCGATTGCCGGAGAATCATGTACCAGATCGCGAAGGATTTTCGTCTGCCTTCAAGGCGTGCCGATAGGAGCATAGCCGGGCTCTGTGACTGTCGGCGCGACGCGGAAGGCGGGCGAAAGGACGAGCGAGATGGTGCATGGTTTGACAGAAATCGCCCAAGCCTTCCTGTTGCCGGTGTCGATCCCAGCCGGAGGCTTCCCAATGTCGGATAATGGATAGGCTCGACCTCGGGGCGGTCGCGGCAGCTGTCGAGCCTGATCGCGGCGCCCGTCCTGCCCCTCGGTCGATCAATTGTCCGGCTGGCCGAACCGATTCTGCAGGCGCCTCAGGCCCATCATGGGTAGCCTCGATCGCTCCGATCTGAAGAACCCATTTTGAGCTATCAGCCAGAGGACGCATGCTGCGCCGCGGGCCGAAATCCAGCCGAGCCCACCCAAAGCACGCACCGAAGCACGACGACAGGAGTACCGGATCATGGCCGCACCGACCATCCGCGAAGGCAACCTCGAGGCCCCCACCCGTCACCCCATCGACTGGCAAAGCCCGAGCTTCTATGACGAGGAGGCCCTCTTCCACGAGCTGGAGCGGGTCTTCGACATCTGTCACGGGTGCCGGCGCTGCGTGAGCCTCTGCCAGTCCTTCCCCTCCCTCTTCGATCTGGTGGACGCCTCCGAGACCATGGAGGTGGACGGGGTCGCCAAGTCCGACTACTGGAAGGTGGTGGATCACTGCTACCTGTGTGACCTCTGCTACATGACCAAGTGCCCCTATGTCCCGCCCCATGAGTGGAACCTGGACTTCCCCCACCTCATGCTCCGGGCCAAGGCCTTCAAGTTCAAAAAGGGCGACGTCAAGCTCCGGGACAAGATCCTGACCAGCACCGATCGGGTGGGGTCCCTGGCCGGGCTCCCGGTGGTGAGCGGCATCGTCAACGCGGTGAACAAGACGGGCCTGGGCCGCAAGGCCTTGGAGGCGGTGCTGGAGGTCCATAAGGAGGCCCGGGTCCCGGAATATCACAGCGACTCGCTGCGCAAGACCCAAAGGGCTCGCATCGGCAAGCGGGCCACCGGTGAGGCGGCGGGTCCCACCACCGGCAAGGTGGCCCTCTTCGCCACCTGCTACGGCAACTACAACGAGCCGGGGATCAACGACGACCTGATCGCCGTCTTCGAGCACAACGGGATCCCCGTCACCCTGGCCGAGAAGGAGCAGTGCTGCGGCATGCCCAAGCTGGAGCTGGGGGACCTGGCGGCGGTGAAGTCGGCCAAGGAGGCCAACATTCCGGTCCTGAAGCGCCTGGTGGACGACGGCTGGGACCTGGTGGCCATGATCCCGTCCTGCGTCCTCATGTTCAAACAGGAGCTGCCCCTGCTGTTTCCGGACGACCCGGACGTCCAGGCGGTTAAGGAGGCCATGTATGACCCCTTCGAATACCTGATGATCCGAAACAAGCACGGCAAGATGAACCTGGACTTCAAGAAGCCCCTAGGCTCCGTGGTCTACCAGGCCTCCTGCCACCAGCGCGTGCAAAACATCGGCCAGAAGACCCGGGAGGTCCTGGCCCTGGTGCCCGACACCAAGGTCGAGATCATCGAGCGCTGCTCCGGCCACGACGGGACCTATGCGGTGAAGCTGGAGTCCTACAGCGCGTCCATGAAGATCGTGAAGCCGGTGGCCAACCGGGTGGACAAGGCCGCCCCCGACTACTTTGGCAGCGACTGTCCCATGGCCGGGGCCCACATCGCCCACTCCTTGGGCCGGGACGGCAAGCAGCAGCATCCCCTGACCCTGCTGCGCAAGGCCTACGGGATCTGAGTCAGTCACCCGGCGGCCCCACCCCTTGGGGCCGCCCCTCAACCTCACGGAGACGACCATGCAACTGACCCGAGACGACCTCTTCAGCCTGGAGAAGTACGCCCAGGTGCGCGGTGAGTTCCGCGCCCAGGTGATGGCCCACAAGAAGGACCGTCAGGTCCACATCGGGGCCCATGCGACCCTCTACTTCGAGGATCGCCTGACCATGCACTACCAGATCCAGGAGATGCTCCGGGCCGAGCGCATCTTCGAGTCCGAGGGGATCCAGGAGGAGCTGGACGCCTACAATCCCCTGATCCCGGACGGGAGCAATTGGAAGGCGACCTTCATGATCGAGTACGAGGACGTGGACGAGCGCCGGGAGGCCCTGGCGAGGCTTAAGGGCATCGAGGATCTCGTCTGGGTGCAGGTGGCGGGCTTCGACAAGGTCTTCGCCATCGCCGACGAGGACATGGAGCGGGAGGATGAGACCAAGACCTCCTCGGTCCACTTCGTGCGCTTCGAGCTGTCGGGGCCCATGGCAGCGGCCGTGAAAGGCGGGGCTCCGGTAACCATGGGGTCAGACCACTCAGACTATCGCTATCAGGTTCAGATCTCAGCTGCCACCCGGGACTCCCTGGCGGCCGATTTGGCGTGATTCACGGGCTTGGCCCCGGGCATCACCGCCGCCCGGGTCCAGGTCACTCATCTATAATGGGGTCGTGTTCCGCCTTCCGCCGCAGACCCTACTGATCGACCTCGACGGGGTCCTGTTCCATGGGGACCGGGTGCTCCCCGGTGCCAAGGAATTCCTGCGGCGTCTGGGCCCCAGTCCCCATGTCTTCCTCACCAACAACCCCATCCGCACCCCGGCGGAGGTTGCCGACGCTCTCGCGGCCATGGGTCTCCCGAGACCACCGCTCGAGCGAGTCCTCACCTCGGCCCTGGCGACTGCGCGCTGGCTTGCCCATCTGAAGCCAGGTTTTCGTTATTTCGCGGTGGGCGGCGCTGGACTACATGCCGCATTGCGCGAAGTGGGCGAGCCCGACCCCTTGCGCGCAGACGTGGTGGTAGTCGGTGAGGGAGCCGGGATCGACTATGAGAGCCTTACCACCGGCATCAACCTCGTCCTTGGGCGGGGTGCCCGGCTGGTGGCCACCAATCCGGATACCACGGTGGACGGGATGCGCGACGGTCAGCACGTGGTCCTCCCCGGGGGAGGGGCCCTGGTGGCCCCCTTCGCGGCGGCGACCGGGGTAACCCCAACGGTCGTCGGCAAGCCCGAGCCCCTGCTCTACGAGATGGCCCTGGAGCAGCTCGGCTGCCCCGCCGGCCGGTGCCTTATGCTCGGGGACCGCCCCGATACGGACATCGTCGGGGCCGAGCGACTGGGGATGTGGACGGCCCTGGTGCGCACCGGGCGCTTCCCACCCGGCGCGGTCTGGAGCCTGGGGATGCCAAGGCCCGATTTCGACGTTCCCGGGTTGCCCGCCCTGATGGCGGCACTGGATCGCCATTTTCCCGGGCTGCTGGCCCCCCCGCTCTCCCGAGATGCGTGACAACAATGCCCGGGGCAAATGCTGGCTCGCCCCGGGCGGGACAGCACCGGCGGACCTTCGCCTACTGGCGGATGCCCTCCACCGTCAGCATCATCTCCACGGTGCGGGAGGCGGGCCCAAGATTGTAGTCGATCCCAAAGTCCTTGAGCGCGAACTCGGTCCGCCCCTCGAATCCGCGGCGGTAACCCCCCCATGGGTCGGGTCCATTACCGATCCTTTCCACCTCGATCTTGATCGGCTTGGTAATGCCCTTGAGCGTCAGCTCCCCCTCCAACACCCCCTTATTGAAGCCCGTCTCCTTGTAAGACGTACTCTTGAAGGTGGCGGTGGGATACTTGGTCACGTCGAGGAAGTCGCTGCCGCGCAGATGCTTGTCCCGCTCGGCGTGATTGGAATCCAGGCTGGCCGTCTTGATGTCCACCTGGATCTGGGAGGTGCCGGGATCATCCTGGTCATAGGTGAATTTACCGCCGAACTCATTGAATCGCCCATAGAGCCAGCTATAACCCAGGTGCTTGATGCGGAACTGGATGAAGGCATGCGCCCCTTCCGTGTCGATGACATAACGCTCGGCAGTGGCCTGCGCCTGGCCTGGGGTCAGAGCGGGGATGGCGATTGCCGTGGCCAGGGAGACTGCGGTTAGGTAGCGGTTGCGCATGGTCGTTTCCTCACGGGTTGGAGCTTGGTCGAGATTGATACCCTTAACTCCGCCGTGGGGCGGAGCGCCCGAGCATGCGCATCAGGGTGCGGTCCCGATCGATGAAATGATGCTTCAGCGCGGCGAGGGCGTGGATCGCCGTTAGCACGATGACGGTGATCGCCAGGGCCAGGTGGATGGCGCCGGCCAGGTCCGCCTGATTGGGTAGTCCGGTCAGGGTCGAGGGGACTTGGAAGAGGCCGAATACGGCCACCGCGCGCCCGTCGGCGGTCGAGATGAGATACCCGCTCACCATGACCCCGAACAGCAGCACATAAAGCAGGCCGTGCAGGACGCTCGAGGCCAGCCGCTCAAAGCGGCTCGAGGTCGGCTCCGGCGATGGCTTGGGGTTCACCAGGCCCCACAGAAGCCGCAGGGTCATGGCCAGAAATAGCAGGACGCCGACCGATTTGTGAATGCTGGGGGCCGTGCGATACCAGGTGTCGTAGTAGGTGAGTTCCACCATCCAGAGCCCTAGGCCGAAGAGCCCGAGGACCGCGATGGCGACCAGCCAGTGCAGCGCGATGGCGATGATTCCGTAAGCCTGGTCCGTATTTCGCCACATAGGGGCGCTCCGACTCGTCCGCCATCCACGGGCCTATTGGTGGATTAAACCTGAAGTCAAAGCCAGCTATTTAAACCACTGGCTGCGTAAAAACAGTCTTGCGGGAACCTCAAAGCGGCACTCGGCTTCGAGCACATGAGGGCCTGCGGTGCGCCGCGATCTTCGCCGGACTTCCTCCCCGCGGTAGGAGGGAGGCCAAGGGTGGGTCGAGGAATCTGCGCTAGAGTTCCTCCCCCGGGGCAGGGGTGAGGCTAGGAGGGGGGTCGAACCCCGCGGTCCTGCTGGAATCGGCCCAAGCCGCGGACCTTCGACCCCCTCCCCAGCCATCCACCCGCCCGGCGGAGGGTGCAAGAGGTCCCGAACGCGGCGAGTCACAGCGCCGCGGCCGGCGGGGTGACGGTCAATCCCGGCCTGACTCCAGGGCCGCGATCCGCTGCTCCAGGGGCGGGTGGCTGGAGAACAGGGCCTTGAGCCCCTGGCCGATGCCGCCCGAGATCCCGAAGGCGGCAAATTCCCCGGCCGGCAGGTCCCGGGGCTCATGGGTCCGCTGCAGGGCGCGCAGGGCATCGGCCATCTGACGGCGGCTGGTGAGGCGCGCCCCGCCCGAGTCGGCGCGGAACTCGCGGTAGCGGGAGAACCACATCACGATCATGCTCGCCAGGACCGAGAGCAGGATCTCCGCGACGATGGACACGATCCAGTAGGCGGGGCCGTGTCCCTCCTCGGTCTTGAACACCACCCGATCCACCGTGTGACCGATGATGCGGGCGAGGAAGATCACAAAGGTGTTGACCACCCCTTGGATCAGAGCCAGGGTCACCATGTCCCCGTTGGCGACGTGGCTGATCTCGTGACCCACCACCGCCTCCACTTCATCCTTTTTCATGGTCTGGAGCAGCCCTGTGCTGACCGCCACGAGGGCGGCGTTGCGGTTCCAGCCCGTCGCGAAGGCATTGGGGTCCGGCGAGTCGAAGATGCCCACCTCCGGCATCTGGATTCCCGCCTCCTGGGACTGCCGGGCGACGGTGTCCAGGAGCCAGCGCTCGAAGGGTGTCGATGGCTGCTCGATGATCTGCACCCCCATGGATCGCTTGGCCATGGTCTTCGAAAGGAAGAGCGAGATCAGGGACCCGCTGAAGCCGATGACGGCCGCCATCACAAGCAGGGCGCCCATGTCGATGCCGCCGCTCTCCAGGAGGATGCCGTCGAGTCCCAGCAGCCGGAAGACCACGCTGATAACCACCAGCACGGCGATGTTGGTTCCCAGGAACAGTAAGATACGCATCATGGATGGTGACTCCCGAGTGGTGTGATTAGTAGGGTTGAGGCCCGGCCCCTGAGGCCGGGATGGCCGCAAGCCGCGCAAAGTTAGTTGGCAAATGGGGGCGCCGCGGCTGGAAGAAAGACGGAAAATCCAGCTGGACAATTCGGCGGGCCGCCGCTAGTATGCCGCGTCTCGCTTTCGGGGCCATAGCTCAGCTGGGAGAGCGCAACACTGGCAGTGTTGAGGTCGGCGGTTCGATCCCGCCTGGCTCCACCAAACACCCAGAATCCGGTAGGCATCCGGTCGGTCCCGACCCGCCGTGCGCGCCGGATTTTTTCTGGCAGAAACCCTCCTGAGGCAGCTGCCGGCACGATCGAATCGGTCCCCATCGTCTAGAGGCCTAGGACACCGCCCTTTCACGGCGGCGACCGGGGTTCGAATCCCCGTGGGGACGCCAATCTTGGACTTAAAGGCAACAGGCCTTTCTCCCCTCTCAGTTGAGGCGTGGCGGTCGCGGCCAAGGTCGCGGGCCACCAGAGCCTATCTCCCGTGCATGGGGACCCACCCATCCCATCGCGGGGCATCTACCCAAGCGCCCTGTCCGGCGCGGAATCCTCGCCCTTTCGAGAAACGGGGCCCGATGCCATGAGCTGTCAGATTCCAGCCGCGCAAGGCGTGCTGTTGGCCTGGCTCCGGTCGGGTCCGGCCGGTGCGCCGCGGTGGTTCGCCGGTGCCATCGGCATTGCGATTGACCTTGTCACAACCTTGGGGCTGGTCGCCTACGGCCGGACCCTCGGGGCGTCGATCATTGCCGGGTTCGTCGCCGGCGCCGTCGGCTATCAAGCGGCGGGCGCGCTGTGGTCGGCGGACCGG
>JBGSUY010000580.1:0-14308 GCA_041753195.1 Chromatiaceae bacterium | reverse complement strand
GACCCGCCGAGGGATCTGGCCACGGCCGAGGCCCTGGAGGGCCTGAACGCCCACCTGGCCCAGGCCCTCGCCGATCTCGGCTTCGCCGACCCGGCGCAGTCCCACCGGCTCTTGATGCGGCTGCGGCGCCTCTTCAACCGGGCGCGTCCGGACCGGGTGGAGATCAACATCCTGCGCGGCATCCTGAGCGCCGCCCAGGGACGCAAGTCCGCCGGGCGGGATACCCCCGGCGGGACACCAGGAGAGACCCATGCTTGACCGGCTTCGCGAGGACGTCGCCTGCGTCTTCGAGCGTGACCCCGCCGCCCGAACCGCCTTCGAGATCGTGACTACCTACCCCGGGTTTCATGCGGTGCTGGCCCACCGTCTCGCCCACTGGCTCTGGCACAGGGACCTCAAGTGGCTGGCCCGGGTGACCTCCAATCTGGCCCGCTGGGTGACCGGGATCGAGATCCACCCGGGGGCCCGGATCGGGCGGCGCTTCTTCATCGACCACGGCATGGGGGTGGTGATCGGGGAGACCGCCATCATCGGCGACGACTGCACCCTCTACCACGGTGTCACCCTGGGGGGGACCAGTTGGCAGAAGGGCAAGCGCCACCCCACCCTGGGGCGCGACGTGGTGGTGGGGGCGGGGGCCAAGGTGCTTGGCCCCATCGAGGTTGGTGACGGGGCCCGCATCGGCTCCAACGCGGTGGTGGTCAAGGCGGTGGCCCCCGGGGCGACCGTGGTGGGTGTCCCCGGGCGGGCCATCGAGCGGGAGCTGGACGCGGACCAACGTCGCCGGGCGGACACCGCCGCACGCATCGGATTCGATGCCTATGGCGCCACCCGCGACGCCCCGGACCCGGTAGCCAACGCCATCAACCGCATGCTTGATCACATCCACCACATGGACCAGCGCCTGGAGGCGATGTCCCTCGCCCTCGAGTCGCGCGGGATCATGCGGCATTTCGAGCATGAGCCGGACCTGGATGCGGTCCAGATCGATCCGGGGGTCATCGAGACGGATCCCAAGGACCAGCCGAAGGCGCAGCCCGAGGAATCGCGGGAGACCGGGGTCTCCGCTTGACGGCCTGGTCCTGCGTGACCGCGTTTTGCGCAATGGGCGACATTAATTGATCGCGCTGGTCGGGTAACCTATGATGCAGGGGAAAATCCTCACGCCAGCGGGAGTTATCGATGAGACTGACCACCAAGGGCCGCTATGCGGTCACCGCCATGCTGGATCTGGCCATACACCAGGGTACGGGGCCCACGGCCCTGGCCGATATTGCCCACCGGCAGGGTATCTCCTTGTCCTACCTGGAGCAGTTGTTCGCGAAGCTGCGGCGCTCCGCGCTCGTCAGCAGCGTGCGCGGACCCGGGGGCGGCTACAACCTGGCGCGTCCGGCCAGCGAGATCCAGGTGGCGGAGGTGATTACGGCGGTGGACGAGAACGTGGACACCACCCGCTGCGGCGGGGCCGCCAA
This sequence comes from Chromatiaceae bacterium, assembly GCA_041753195.1. Lineage (GTDB taxonomy): Bacteria > Pseudomonadota > Gammaproteobacteria > Chromatiales > Chromatiaceae > Thiodictyon. Next base: position 12,836 of record JBGSUY010000580.1, on the reverse strand, counting down.
CTGCCACAACAACGGACCCTGTCTGACCCATGACCTGTGGATGGACCTGAGCCAGCGGATCCATGATTACCTGAACCACATCAGCCTTCAGGAGTTGGTGGACCGCCGCGACGACTACCCAGCCGCCAGTGAGTTGCGGGCGACAGTGGATGTGAAGCTCGGCACCCGCCGCACGGGACGCCCCGCCGCTGTGGTCTAGGCCGCCCCGAGTCCTCGCTCGGTCGGCAACCGCCGACGCCCCGGCGCGACCCTGTGCCGGCCCGGATCTTTGGTTTCGGGCTCGGTCCCTTGCCCCCTTTTGGTCTCCCGGGCGGCGGGGCTCTCGCAATCCCAGGACCATCGAAAAGGTCCCCGCCCTTGCCTTTCGCTACGGGATGGGCCTAGCATTTGGCTCAAAGCCATAGACCTCGGCTCGGTTCCGACCGGGCCGATCCCGCCATTTGGGACCCATTCCTGCGGAGGAAATCCCCATGGCCGCCTCGCTGACACCAATCGTAGCCACCCCGGCGCTCCGGCGCCGTGCGCACAGTGCGGGGTCCGCCCCTGTCCTCCCCCGCGATACTCACCGTTAGGCGTTCCGGGTTCCTGGTGAGCACGTCGGCCGCGAGGCTTTGGGATGGCGAGGACCTGGCGGTTCTCGACCTGCCAGAGAATTACTTCGAGCTCTTCGACCTGCCCGTGGCTTTTGCCTTGGACACCAGGCGCCTCGCCGAGCGCTACCGGGACCTCCAGGCGGTCACTCACCCGGACCGCTTTGGTGCGTCCCCGGATGCCCCACGCGCCGTCCCCCTGCAGGCATCCAACCAGGTCAACGAGGCCTATCGCATCCTCAAGGACCCGCAGGAGCGAGCCAGATACCTGTTGGCGCTGCACACCGGGGAGGCCGGCACGGACAGCGAATCGAGCACCGATGGGTCCTCCCTCCTGGAGCAGATGGAGCTGCGGGAGGCCATGTCCGAGGCCCAGAACAGCCCCTACCCCTGGGCGGCCCTGGCGACCATCCTGACCCAACTGGCGGAGCGCAGCCTGGCCCTGGACAAGGAGCTGGAGTGCCTGTTCGCGGATCCCTCCCCCCAAAACCTGGAGGCGGCGCGGGAGATCCTGAGAAAGCTCCAGTTCCTGGATCGCTGCCGGCGCGACGCGGAGGCCTTGGAGGCGGATCTCGATCCGCGCCCCTAAAGGCGGCGGCCCGGTCTGAGCCTTCCGAAGTCGCTGTGCCCGGATGAAGATGGGCCCTTAAGCTTGCGAGGAGGATCGATTGGGTCTCAAGTGGAGTGATGCGCGGGCGATTGCCCTCGCCCTGGACGACGCCCATCCCGACGTGGATCCGCGCTTTCTCAACCTCTCGGACCTCCGCGCCTGGGTCTGGGTGCTCGAGGGCTTCGACGACGACCCGGGCGGCGGCGAGGAGCGGGTGTTGGAGGCCATCCAGACGGCCTGGATCGAGGAGCGGGAATAGGCGCCGGTCCGTCGCCACCGGCCTTCAGGACCGGGGAGGAATTCCCGGGAAGCGAGACGCTCGCGGCGACACGTTTCCTAGCACTGCTCCCAGGGTAGGCCGCGAAAGCGCCAACCGCCCTTGCTGCTGCGGTGGTGGTCCTCGTCCAGATCCCCCTCAAACCCCTCGTCCACGTGGTAGACCGCCTTGAGCCCGTCCCGCATCAGGGTCTTACCGGCCTCCAGGGAGCGCTTGCCGCTGCGGCAGATCAGGATGACGGGGGCGCACGGGTTTTCCGCGTCGCAGATGGCGCCCCCCAAGAGCAGCTTGCGGATCTCCGTGGTGAAATGGGGGTTGACCACCCAGTCGGGCTCGTCGATCCAGGGCACGTGGACGGCGCCCTTGGGGTGGCCCACGAACAGGTATTCCATGGAGGAGCGGATGTCCACCAGGACCGCTTGGGGGTGCTCTTCGAGCAGACGCAGGGCCTCCTCGGGGGTTAGGCTTCCGGGATGATCGCTGCTCACGGCTGTTCACCTCGATTTGGTGGTTTGTTGGTTATGCTGCATCGGTCGGCGGAGCGCCATCCATAGTGGCGCTGGGCCCGAGCCCAGAGTGTAGCAAGCGGGCCGGGGCCGACGGTGACTCCTTTGAGGATGCGCGATGGGGTTGTTGGTGCGGGCGGATGAGGGTCGGCCCTGGAGTCTCGCGCTGCGCGAGCGCATCGCCCGTGCCCTGGTGCGGTCGATCGCGCGCCTGCCCCTGGCCCTGATCCATCGGCTGGGGAATGGGGTCGGCTGGATCACCGCCCGCTGGCCGAACCGCCAGCGGCGCAACGCGCTGATCAACATCGGTCTGTGCCTCCCGCACCTGACGCCGCGAGAACAGGTGGGGCTGCGTGACCGGAACCTCCAGGAATTCGGCAAGACCTACCTCGAGATCGGCTATCTCTGGTTGAGGCCCGTGGAACAGGTACTTGCGCTGGTGCGCGAGGTCCGGGGGGCCGAGCTGCTCCAGCGCCAGCCGGGGCGGGGGCTGATTGTGCTCTCGCCCCACATCGGGGCCTGGGAGCTCGCCGGCCTCTATCTGGCCGCCCAGGGGCCCACTGCCATCTTCTACAAGCCCCAGAAGTATCTCGATGACCTGATCCTGGCGGCGCGCCGCCGCAGCGGTGCCGAGTTGGCGCCCATCACACCCAAGGGGATCCGGGTCCTGGTTCAGGCCCTGGAGCGTGGCGACTACGTCGGCATACTGCCGGACCAGGAGCCGAAGGCGGACAAGGGGGCGGTCTTCGCCCCCCTGTTCGGCGTCCCCGCCTTCACCATGCTCCTGGTGAGCCGGCTGACTCGCCGCACCGGTGCCCCGGTGATCTTCCTGTTCGCCGAGCGCCTGGGCGTGGGGGAGGGGTTTCGCATCCATTGCCTCCCGGCGCCCGCGGGGATCGATAGCGATGATGACCGGGTCGCGGCCACCGCGCTGAATCGCGGCATCGAGCAGTGCGTCGCAACCTGCCCGGAGCAGTACGTCTGGCCCTACAAACGCTTTCGCCGCCGGCCGGAGGGGGTCCCCAAGGTCTACACCGGGCCCCTCGATGACCCCAGCGCCCTCCTGCTCATCGAGCGCCTGAGGGCGGGAGTCTGAGGGCGGGAGTCTGACGGTCGGGCCTCCGTTCGCTTTCGACAGGGCAGGATGCCCCGTGCTTCAATAGCGGCACCTTCCCTGGCCCGGCCCGGGTACCCATCGCGGAGTGCCGATTCCCGTGACGCGCAGGACAAAGCGGATTCTCTGGGTCCTCGGGGCCTTCTTGGTGGTCCTCGGCGGCCTCGGCGCCTACGGCTATTTTTTGTCGACCACCGCCGCCCTGGAGCGGGCCGAGTCCTTCCAGTTTCGGCGCATGCAGGTGGCCAAGGTGTCGGAGGAGGGCCTCTACCGTTTCTTCTTCGTCACCAACCGCACGATCGAAGACGGCGAGGGTCCCATCGAGGCGCGTTTCACCGCAAACCGCGGGGAGCAGCTGCGGCTCGGCTCCTTCGACACCGAGATCGAGCCCACCCTGGGGCTCGGGATGTGGCTGGACGCCACGGGTTGGTTCCTGGGGGAGGAGATCCGGATCCGACAGGTGCAGGAGCTGGAGAAGCCGGCCTTCGTCGAGCAGGTCCGTGCCATGGTGGAAGCCTCCCCCCAGCGGGCCCTGCTGCTCCTGATCCACGGCTACCGAACCGACTTCGACCATGCCCTGCGGGGGACCGCCTTCCTCGCCCATATCCTGGATATCAACGCCCCGGTCATGGTGTTCGACTGGCCGGGCGATCAGGGGGACTCGCTGCGCGGCTATCGCCGAGCCCGGCAGGTGGCGACGGACTCTGCCCAGGAGCTGGCCGCCACCCTGCGGCTCATCAACCGTGAGATCCGACCGGAGCGGCTTTGGCTGATCGCCAACAGCCTGGCGGGTGAGGTGGCCGTGGAGGCCGTCAGCCGACTCTTCGAGGAGACTGACTTCGCGGATCCCAGGACCGAGATCGACGAGCTGGTGCTCACCGCGCCGGATGCGGACTATGCGCGCTTCAACAGCGCCTTCAAGGAGAAGCTGGCCGCGGTGGTGGGAAACACAACCGTCTATGTTTCGTCCAATGACCGGGCCCTGCTGGTCAGTCGGGTTATCAATCGCGGGCGGCGCCTCGGCCAAAGCACCCTCTCCAAGGCCGATGCGGAGCTCTTCGAGGAGGTCGAGGGGCTGCTGGAGCTGGTGGAGCCGGGCAGCGAGCGGGTGACCCTGGTCGACGTCACCCCCATCAACCGGACGCGGAACTTCCACAACTTCAGCCTGGAGGTGCCGGAGTACTTCGATGATGTCTTCCTGCGCCTGACCAACCCGGAGACGCCCCAGAACCGGCTGCGCTACCGCTTCCTAACCCCGGAGGGGAAGCTGTACTCGGTCCTGACCCGAGGGCGCTAGGAGGCCATGCCCATGACCGGAATGCTGCGTAACCTGAAGCGGACCGCCCGCACCGTGGCGGTGGCCCTGCTGGGCTTCCTGGTGGGCGTCCTGCTCATCTACGTCTGGTGGGTGCGCGGCGGCCCCCCAGTCGCGCCCTGGCACACGGTGGAGCTGGAGGAGGAGCTCACGGCCGCGAAGGTGGACGCCGTGCGCACCCTGGCGGACTATCAGGCGCTGGAGGACCGGGTCCTGGGGGAGCTCGACGCCAAGGTTTACGCCGTCACGCCGACCGGACCCGAATATACCCTGGTCCGTTACAGCCCTGGCAGCGCCTCGGACCCTCGGCAGAGGCAGCCCAACTGGAACCGCACCTTCGAGCTGGGTCCGCCGGAGGCCGTGGGCGGGGTCCTGCTGCTGCACGGCATGTCCGACGGCCCCTATAGCCTGCGGGCCCTTGGCGAGGCCCTGGCCAAGCGGGGCTACCGGGTGCTGGGACTGCGCATGCCGGGTCACGGCACCGCACCCTCGGGTCTTCGCACCGTCACCTGGGAGGCCATGGCCGCGGCGACCCGCCTGGGGATGCGGCACCTGGCGGGTGCCTTGGGCGACAAGCCCATCCATGTGATGGGCTACTCGACCGGGGCGGCGCTCGCCCTCGACTATGCCCTGAACGCCCTCGCCGGGACCGATGCCCCGATCCCTGCCAGCCTAGTGCTGGTCTCGCCTGCCATCGGGATCACCCCCCTCGCGGCACTCACCCCCTGGGTGGAGCGTCTCTCCCGGCTCCCGGGTCTGGAGCAGCTCGCCTGGACGGCGAACATGCCCGAGTTCGACCCCTTCAACTACAACTCCTTCTCGGTTAACGCCAGCGTCCAGGTCCATCGGATGACCCGCTCGGTGGCAAGCCGGGTCAGGGCCCTGGCGGCCGGGGGCCCCATCGCGGGTTTTCCCCCGACCCTGCTGCTCCTGACCACGGTGGACGCCACCGTATCGCCCGACGCCGTGGCCGATCAGCTGCTCAAGCACCTGGCCCCGGAGGGTCATGAGCTCATCCTCTACGACATCAACCGCTTCGCCATCAAGTCGCCGCTGCTCATCACGGATCCGGGCCCCCTCACCGAGCGCCTCATGCGCGACGGCACCTTGCCCTTCGCGGTCACCCTGATCGCCAACCAGACCCCCGAGAGCCGCTACGTGACGGCCCAGTTCAAGCCTCCCTTCTCGCCCGAGGCGACGAAGATAGAGCCCCTGAACCTGGCCTGGCCCGACGACGCCATGTCCCTCTCCCACGTGGACCTGCCCTTCCCGCCGGACGACCCACTCTATGGCCGCTACCCGCCTGATGTCAGGGGCCAGGTGTTTCTGGGCCAGCTCGCCATCCGGGGTGAGCGCGGCTTGTTGAAGATCCCCGCCCAATGGCTCCTGCGCCTGCGCCACAACCCGTTCTACGACTACCAGGAACGACGGGTGCTGGAATGGATCGAAAGGGCGAGCGGCCGGGGCAGCCCGAGCCCCCCCGCGGGCTCCGGTTGATCGTCCGAGAAGACGTTGTTCTCCGCAAATGAACGCGAATAAAGAGAGTGTCCGGTGATGCTTGCCCAGATCAAGACCTTCTTCGAACAGCATCTCATGCCCGATCGAGCGGCGGGGGCAGGGGAGGAGGACCACCGGCTGCGGCTGGCGGTCGCCGCCTTGCTCCTTGAGATGACCCGGGCGGATGAGCAGGTCAATGCGGAGGAGTGCGCCGCTATGGAGGCGGGGATCCGAGACCACTTCGGACTCACTCCCGATGAGACCCGCGAGCTCATCGCCCTGGCCGATGCCGAGCGCCGCGAGGCCACCGATTACTTCCAGTTCACCTCGCTGATCAACACCCACTATGGCCCCGAGCAGCGGGTCCAGATCGTGGAGCAGCTCTGGCGGATCGCTTACGCGGACGCGGCCCTGCACCACTACGAGGAGCACGTGGTACGCAAGGTCGCCCAGCTGCTCCATGTGCCCCACGGGGCCTTCATCGCCGCCAAGCTCCGCAGCGGGGGAGCGGCCTGATCAGGGGCAGTGGGTGGATGCGCCGTGCTTATCCACCCTACCCACCTCTTGTCTTCATTCGCGTTCAGTTGCGTTCATTCGCGGGCCAATGTCTTTCCCGCGATGAGTGCCATCCTCCAGGGTTTGGGCAAGGCGCTGGCCGGCCTCCGGGTCCAGACGCCAGAGCAGCAGACCACCGGCGAGGAAGAGGAGCGATAGGGACAGGATGCTGTCCCGGGGCCCAGCCCCGGCGATCAGGATCGGGGTCAGGGCGATCAGCAGCGGCCCCAGCAGGGTGGCGAACTTGCCGACCATGTTGAAGAACCCGAAGAATTCGGCCGCCTTGTCCGCGGGGATCATGCGGGCGTAGAGGGAGCGCGAAAGACTCTGCACGCCGCCCTGGACCAGGCCGATGGCGATGGCCAGTCCGTAGAAGTCTGCCTCCGTTTGCAGGAAGCGCCAGGCGTAGAGGATGGCCCCGACGTACACGAAGAGGCCGATCAGGATCCCCGGCCGCGCCCCGATCCGCTTGCCCAGCCAGCCGAAGAGCAGCGCGGCCGGGAAGGCCACGAACTGGGTGACCAGCAGCGCCGTCACCAGGGCCCCCTGGTCGAGCCCCAGGATCCGGTCCCCGAAAAAGACCGCGGTCTTGATCACCGTGTTGACCCCGTCGATATAGAGCCAGTAGGCCCCCAGGAAGAGCAGGACGACGCGCATCCGGCGGATCGCGCGAAAGGTCGTCCGGAGCTGGGCCAGACCCTCCCGCACCGCTTGGGCCGGCGGCGCTGGATTGGGGGTTGGCGCCTCCCGCACGAACAACAGGATCGGGAGGGTGAACAGGGCCCACCAGACCGCCACCGAGACGAAGGAGGCCCGCACCGCCTCACCGGCGTCCGCGAGCCCGAACCAGTCCGGTCGCTGCGCCATCAGCACGTTGACCGCGAAGAGCAGCCCCCCACCCACGTACCCCAGGCCATAGCCGAAGGCGGAGACCAGGTCGAAGTCCTGCTCCCGGGAGACGTCCGTCAACATGGAGTCGTAGAAGATGTTGGAGGCGGAGAATCCCACCGTCCCCAGGGCGTAGAGCATCAGACCCAGCACCCACTGGCCCGCGTGTACCCAGGCGAGCCCCGCCGTCATCAGCACGCCGAGGAGGGTGAAGAGGGCGAGCAGGTGCTTGCGGGTGCCGCCGCGATCCGCCACCGCCCCCAGGAGGGGCGCGGACACCGCGACCAGCAGACTGGCGGCGGCGAGCGTGACGTTGAACCAGAACTGGGCGTCCTGGGTGGAGAGGCTGCCGCTGATGGCGCTGTAGAAGACCGGGAAGAACCCCGCCATCACCGTGGTCGCGAAGGCCGAGTTGGCCCAGTCGTAGAGGGCCCAGGCCAGTACCGGGCGGCGCAGGAGCACGGAAGCCATGATCGACTCTCAGCGACACCGCGGCGCGGCCATCGAGGCCGCTGGGACAGCATAATAGCGGGGAGGCTGCCGGCCGCCAACGGCGCGGGCCAGCGGTTGCGATGCGACGGCTTGCTCCGCGTCGCAGATGACGCTAGCGTTGCCCATTACACTCGACTGGCACACTTGTCGGGCATGGCCTGATCTGCCGGTTGTGCACGGGCCAAGCGCGTGGCCTCTGTCCCGCGCCTCGGCGATCGGAAGGTCTTCCTGCGCTCGTGGGCGCCGCGTTGCCGGGCTGCGTGACCGCGGACTGATAGACACGCGATTAGATACGCGATTTCTGCGACGTCATGCGAATTCTCATCGTTGAAGACGATCGGCAGCTTGGTAAAGGCCTTAAGACCGGGCTTGGGCAGGACGGCTACGCGGTGGATTGGGTGCAGGATTCCGACGCCGCCGAGCACGCGATCCGCATGGAGCACTTCGACCTGGTGGTCCTGGACCTCGGGCTGCCGGGGCGAGACGGACTCGCCCTCCTGAAGGACCTGCGCCAGGAAGGCTTTTGCTTCCCGGTCCTGATCCTCACCGCGCGCGATGCGGTGGCGGACCGCGTGGCCGGGCTGGACGCGGGGGGCGACGATTTCCTGGTCAAGCCCTTCGACCTGGACGAGCTCAATGCGCGCATCCGCGCCCTGACCCGACGCAGCCGCGGACAGGCGGCACCGCTCATCAAGATCGGCGACCTGGCGATCGACACGGGGAGCCGTCAAGTCACCCTCAAGCGGCGCCCTGTCTGCCTGTCGCCCAAGGAGTTTGCTGTCCTGGAGGCCCTGGCGAGCAATGTGAATGAGGTGGTCCCGCGGGGGCGTTTGCAGGAGACCGTCTACTCCTGGGGGGACGAGGTCGCGAGCAACGCGCTGGAGGTCCATGTCCACAACTTGCGGCGCAAGCTCGGAAAGCACCGCATCGTCACCGTGCGTGGTGTCGGCTACCGGCTGGTCACCGCGGCGCGGTCATGAAATCGATTCGCGGCCGCCTCCTGATCATCCTGCTCGGGTCCTGGACCACCGTGTGGCTGGCGGTGGCGGCAGTCACGCTCGATCGCTCGGGTCACGAGGTCGCGGAGCTGCTCGACGCCCAGTTGGCACAGACCGCGCGGGTGCTGTGCCGGATCACCAACGCCGGCAACCTGCCGAACCTCGAGGGCCTGCCGCAGGTCCTGACGCCCTTCGATCACCCCTACGAGAGCAAGATCAGCTTTCAGCTCTGGCGGGACGGAGAGCTCACCAGCGCCTTCGGCGGTGCCCCCCAGGAACCGCTGGCGGAAACCCTCGGTTTCTCGGATCAGGAGATCGGCGAGACCCAATGGCGGGTCTACGGGCTCAATACGGGCGTGCCCGAGGAGATGCTGTTCGTCGCCCAGAGCTATACGATCCGGCACGAGCTGATCCAGTTCCTCACCGTCCACGCTCTGCAGCCCATCCTGTGGTCCCTGCCCCTGATCATCCTGCTCATCTGGTTCGCGGTGAGCGATGGCTTGCGTCCGCTGAGCAGCCTCGCCCGTGACATCGGCAAACGGTCGGCGGAACGGCTGGCCCCAGTGGACGAAACCGCCGTCCCGGTGGAGGTCCGCCCGCTGACCAACGCCCTGAACCGACTCCTGGAACAGCTCGACCAGGCACTTTCCCTGGAGCGACGGTTCGCCTCGGACGCGTCCCATGAGCTCCGCACCCCGCTGGCGGTGATCCGGACCCATGCCCAGATCGCCCTTCGCAGCAAGGATTCAGCCGAGCGCGCCGAGGCCCTGCAGGACCTCATCTCCGGGGTCGATCGGGCAACCCACCTCTGCTCCCAGCTCTTGCTGCTCGCCCGGCTGGACCCGGAGGCGGCAGACTCCGCCTACCACGCCGCCTCGCTGAGGGATGCGGTGGCCCAGGCGATCGCGGACAAGGAGGCGGCGGGCGCCGCGAAGTCGTTGGCCCTCGCCTGCACCTTACCGGAGCATGACCCCGGCGTGGTGGCGGTGGAGCCCTCGGCCCTGGGGGTCCTGGTGGCCAATCTGCTCGACAACGCGATCAAGTACACGCCCCCGGGGGGGCACGTCAGGGTGTCCGTTGTCCCCAAGGGTGACCGTACCGTACTCCAAGTGACGGACTCGGGGCCGGGCATCCCTGCCGTCGACCGCCCCCGGGTCCTGCAGCGCTTCTACCGCGCCAACGGTGCCTCCGTGCCCGGCGCCGGCCTGGGGCTCTCCATCGTCCAGCGCATCTGCGAGCTCTACGGTGCCGAGATCGCGCTCCTAGATGGCGACGACGGTCAGGGGCTGCGGGTCGAGGTGGCCTTTCGGCCGGTGACCTAAGGCGATTGCCGGAAAAGCATGTACCAGATCGCGATGGATTTTCGTCTGCGTTCGAGGAGCGCCGATAGGAGCATAGCCGGGCTATGTGACTGTCGGCGCGACGCGGAAGGCGGGCGAAAAGACGAGCGAGATGGTGCATGATTTGACAGAAATCGCCTAAGGGCCGGTCCTTCAGCCGTTTGTCTGCGGGAAAGCGGCGACTTCCTCGCAGCCGTGGAAGACGCGCACTGGGGACTCTTCCCCGCGTTCCTGCGTCGAAGCCACCCAGCCTCCATCCCTCTCTCCCTCCCAATCGTCCCTCCGGTCACGGGGCATTGTGTGATCCACGTCACTTTTCACGCTTCCTCTGGGCCCGCTTAAGGTTCCCTTAAGGAGGCAGGGTTTATCTTCCACCGCGCAGAGGACCGCCGTTCAGCGGTTAATCGCGTCGCTTCGTCGGATCAGGAAATAGCCTCCGAAGGGCGGGTGATGGTGCAGTCAGCCCTCAGCTCATGACGCAACCCGCAGGAGGCGGGTCGGCGTCCCCGGCACCGGGACCCGGCGTTCGGCCCTCCCGGCATCCAGCCCATGTGTATCGGAGGAGATTCCGCGATGCGAAGACTCTCATTGGGAATGACAGTGCTCCTGTCATTCATCGGCTGCGCGACTGCCTACCCGGCGTTCGCGCAACTCACCATCAGTAGCGCCAGCTGGGATAGCGGCGACCGGCGCCTAACCGTTAGGGGAACGGGTGACGACAATGAAGACGTCACCGTCCGCAACGCCTATCAGACCAGCCAGGTGCTGGGTACCGACGAGGTCGAAGGCGATGGCGACTGGCGCGTCCGGCGCTCCAGGCCCAACCCGGTGCCCTGCGCCGTTCAGGCCTCGGCGCCTGGGGATACGCCCGTAATCCGAGCCGTGTCCAACGCGCCGTCAACCTGCTCGCCGAAGGCGCCCACGGCGACGCCCGCAATATCCATCAACAACGTGACCGTCACCGAGGGCGGCACCGCAAACTTCACGGTGAGCCTGTCGGCCGCGTCCACGCAGACGGTGACGGTCGTCGCCAGCACCGTTAACGACTCCGCCGTGGCCCCGGGTGACTACACCGCCCGCAGCAACGTCACGCTGACCTTCACCCCGGGCACGACGACCCAGACCTTCGCGGTGACGACGATCAACGACACCGCCGTCGAGTCCACCGAATTGTTTAAGGTCAACCTGAGCAGCGCGACCAACGCGACCATCAACGATTCCGAGGGCGTCGGCACCATCAACGACAACGACACGGCCCCGCAGCCTAGCCTCTCGATCAACAACGTGACCGTGACCGAGGGCGCCACCGCCAACTTCACGGTGAGCCTGTCGGCCGCGTCCACGCAGACGGTGACGGTTGCTGCCAGCACGGCCAGTGGCACCGCCGCCGCCCCCGGTGACTTCACCGCCCGCACCGGTGTGACGCTGACCTTCCCCGCCGGTACCACGACCCAGACCTTCGCGGTGACGACGATCAACGACACCGCCGTCGAGTCGGCCGAGACCTTCAACGTCAACCTGTCGGGTGCGAGCAACGCCACCATCGCCGATAACCAGGGCGTGGGGACCATCAACGACAACGACACCGCGAGCAATCCCACGCTGTCAATCGGCAACGTGTCACAGGCCGAAGGCAACTCGGGCACCAGCACCATGACCTTCACGGTCAGCCTGTCCGCGCCCGCCCCGACCGGTGGTGTGAGCTTCAACGTCTCCACCGCCAACGGCACGACCAGCCCCGCTACCGCCGGCAGCGACTACGTCGCCATCACCACCAGCCCACGCACCATTGCCGCGGGTGCCACCTCGACGACCGTCGCGGTCACCATCAACGGCGACACCACGGACGAGCCGAACGAGACCTTCACGGTCAACGTCTCCGGTGCAACCAACACCAGCAACCCCACGGCCTCGGCCACCGGCACCATCACCAACGACGACCAGGCCGTCGCTCAATGCAACCCGGCGGTGGATGGCGACCATCGCAATTGCATCACCGGGGAGTACACGGGCCCCGAGGTCTGCGTGGCCTGCCACGAGACCCAGGCGCGCAACATGCACAGCTCCGTGCACTACCAGCAGAACGGGCCGACCGACTTCGTGACCAACATCGCCGGCAATGCGGGCGAGGGTCCGGCGGGCAAGCCCTCTGGCGTGAGCGCGGTGATCGGAATCAACAGCTACTGCGGCACCCACGAGAACTCGCCGCGCTTCACCTGCGCGGGCTGCCATGTAGGCAACGGGCGCTTCCCGAAGACGACGACTGAGCTGACGGCGCTTGGCCAAATTGCCCAGCGGGAGGAGCTGGCCAACATCGACTGCTTGACCTGCCACCAGCAGACCTACAAGCGCTTCCCGGACTGGGTCTTGCCAGGTGATGGCGGCGAAAGCTATGGCTTCGAGGATCTGGTCCTCGAGAACGTGCGGCTCGACACGACCACCGGCAATCTGGTTCCCGCGGTCGGCCAGAGCGTCACGCGCACCGGTTACGCCGGCATCCCGAACGTCGACCTGACGACGCTCGACTTCCGGTTCCGTCCGGCTGGGGCGGCGGGCAGCGTGATTCCGTTCCCCGCGGGGGCTCCCCTGCCTGGCGGTGCGATGACGCTCACCACGGAACAGGCGGCGAAGACCGTGCATTCGACCACCCGCCA
>JBGSUY010000579.1:0-7504 GCA_041753195.1 Chromatiaceae bacterium | reverse complement strand
ATCATCCAGCTTCCGGCCCTCTTGGGCTTCGCGTCGCCCCCAGGCGGGGTGCTCGGCTCCCTACAGGCCCTGCCCGGACTCGCCGCCCAGGTGCACTGGGGCGAGCTGGCCCTGGGGATCCTGGCCCTGGCCATCCTCTTCCTGATGCCCCGGGCCTGGCGGCGCACCGTACCACCCCAGCTCCTGGCCCTGGTGCTCGGCACCCTCCTCGCGGTCTGGGTGCTGGGCACCGGCAGCTACCGGGCCATCGGCGAGATCCCCACCGGACTCCCATCGATCCAACTGCCGACCTTCAGCCCGGAGCAGTGGCGCACCATCCTGATTGACGCCCTGGTGCTTGGGATGCTCGGCTCCATCGACGCCCTGCTGACCTCAGTCATCGCCGACAGCCTCACCCGCACCCAGCACAACTCCGACAAGGAGCTGATCGGACAGGGCCTGGGCAACATAGCCTCCGGGCTCTTCGGCGGTCTGCCCGGGGCGGGGGCGACCATGGGGACCGTGGTCAACATCCAATCCGGCGCCAGAACCGCGCTCTCTGGGCTGACCCGGGCCCTGATCCTGGCGGTGGTGGTGTTCGGCGCCGGTCACCTGGTGGAGGACATCCCCAAGGCGGTGCTCGCGGGCATCGCCATCAAGGTCGGGATCGATATCATCGACTGGGGCTTCCTGCGGCGGGCCCATCGGGTCTCCCTGCGCGGGACCCTGATCATGTATGGCGTGATCGCCATGACGGTCTTCGTGGACCTCATCACGGCGGTCGGCATCGGGCTCTTCGTCGCCAACATCCTCACCATCCGCCGGCTAGCGGACCTCCAGTCCGAGGCGGTGCGCGTGATTAGTCCGGGGGACGACCCGCGAGCCCTCGACTGCGGAGACATGGGCCCCGAGGAGGGGGCCATCCTCGCCGACCCCGCCAATGGCATCAAGGTGCTCTGCCTGAGCGGCCCCCTCATCTTCGGCGCCGCCTCGGCGCTGAACCGCCAGCAGAACCGGCTGGCGGATGCGCGGACCCTCATCATCGACCTCACCCAGGTGCCGCACCTCGGCGTGACCAGTTCCCTGGCCCTCGAGACCACCATCCGCGAGACCGCCCAGCGGGGCGGCCAGGTCTTCCTGGCCGGACTCCAGGACCAGCCGCGTGAACGCTTCGAGCGGCTAGGCATTAGCCAGGTCGTGCCTCCGGAACGCTGGGCCGGGAGCCGAACCGATGTCCTGAAGGCCATCGCGGGACTCGCCTCCAGCTCGGGAGGGGGCGAAGCGGTCGCCGGCGCCTAGCCAATCGGCGAGCGCGGCTACGGCTTGAGGTAGGCGTAGCCCTCCTTGAGTTGGAGCCGGGCGATCTCAGAGATACCCGACGGCACGATCGAAACCGCGTCGATCAGGTCCTCCTTGGCGATCTTACGTGCGCCGAGGGTCGCCGCGCAGACGCGAAACTCCACACCCTGGTTGACCAGGCTCAGCACCGCATGATCGTAGGGGTCGCCATGCTTGTCCTTCGCATCCTCCAGCAGAAAATCGATGCCCGGGCCATAGGCGACGACGACGATCTTCGCCCTCGGGCTGTCGTCCATATAGGACTGGGCCAACATCAGGGACCAGCGGGCGTTGGCGGTCTCGTCCAGGTGGAAGACCACCCTCTCCCAGCTATCGACAGACTCCTCGCACCAGGCTTGCGTGGCGAATCCCGCCAACAGCGCTGCCCACAGGAAGGACTGAACACTGTGCTTTACGTTGGTCATCCGCTCCTCCCGAATTTGTTGATCTGTTCTGCGCGCATTTGAGGACGGCCCGCGAAGCTCCGCCGGCCTCGACGGGCAGCCCTGACGTCCGAATGGTTCCGCGCCACTTCAAGGTCATTCCGAGCTCATTAGGGCGTCGACTTCCACCTTGAAGCTGTCGAAGTCGTAAGCCATGCCGTTAAGAACCGTGCTCCAGTGACGCACGTGCGCCGCGGTCGCCACCGCCTCACGTACCTCGGCCTCGGTGGCTCCCTCGCCGCGCGCCGCTTTGGCGTGGTAGTAGACGCAATAGGCGCAGGGAATCTGGGCCGCCACCCCAAGGGCAACCAGCTCACGGGTCTTGGCCTCGAGCTTGGCGCCCTCGCCCGTCAGCACCGCCTCGGCCTCCAGTCTGGACTTGAGGGCGTGCTCGGGATAGGTGTTCTTGTAGAACCTTGGGGGTTCGTCCGGCCACGCCGTGGTGGCAAAGAATGCGAGCGTGGCGGCTGATATCAGGGCATTGATGAGTTTCATCGTTCGCTCCTCCGGCTGATGGTGTAGTTGCGTGGGCACGGCCACTTTCGACTCTAGGTCGAGACTGCCAGAAGGGTGTCGGCGCTCGGGTTTGGTCCGCCGGGCTGCTCCGGGCATTGCCACCTCGGAAGATAGCGCTATGCTCGGGACGAGCGCCGACTTAATCCAGACCTTTTTCCGAAGGATTTCCGGCGCACGCAGGCCTCTGTTTTAATGAGGCTTATTTCCAAGCGCTTCGCGCGCGTTTGAGCGAAATGATGCTGACCCGGGCACCTCCGTTCCAGCTTGCGGGTTACCACGTGGAGCCGTCGAGCCTTCGGGTAACCATCGACGAGGATGAAACGCGGCTGGAGGCCAAGGTCATGCTGGTGCTGGTGTATCTGGCCGAGCATGCCGGGCGCGTTGTCAGTCGCTCGGAATTGGAGGAGCAGCTCTGGCCGGGCCGGATCGTCACCGAGGACTCGGTCACCAAGGCCATCGCGAAGCTGCGGCGGGTATTCAGGGACGATGCGCACCAGCCCCGGGTCATCGAGACGATCCCAAAGAGCGGCTACCGCCTGATCGCCGAGGTGACACCCATCGACGATGGGGTTGAGGGGGCCGGAGACGCCTCGACCTTGGCCCCTTCGGCCGGGCATCGGCACCGGAAGGGGGGCTTGCGCTGGCTGCTCGGGATCCTGTCAGGCCTCCTGCTGCTCCTTGGCGCCTGGGCGGCACTGGAACGGGATCGCGTGCAACCGGCCCCGTTCGCTCCCTCCGCCGACAGGCCCTCTGTCGCCGTTGTCCCCTTCGAGAATCTGGGTGCCGCCCCGGAGGCCGACTATTTCGCCAATGGCATCACGGCGGATCTGATTACCGACCTGTCGAAGCTCCAGGGATTGAGGGTCATCGCGCCCGGGTCAGTGTTTGCGTACACGGGCAACGGGTCAGGATTGGGGCAGATCTCCTCGGAGCTCGGGGTCGACTACGTGGTCGTGGGCAGCGTGCAACGCCTGGCGAGCACGCTGCGGATCAACGTCCAGCTCATCGAGGCGAGGGGCGAACAGGCACTTTGGGGCGACCGTTACACGGGCACGATGAGCGACATCTTCGATATCCAGGACAGGCTCACGGCAGCGGTCATCGCCGCCCTCAAGGTGGAGCTCGCCCCCTCCGAACGGGCCCTTCTGACCCACCGCCCGACGGTGAGCGTCGCGGCCTACGATCACTACCTACGCGGACTCGAGGACCACGGGAGCCGCACGCAGGCTCGGAACCTGTCCGCCAGGGCCCAGTTTGAAGAGGCGATCGCGCTGGATCCGAGCTTTGCCCGGGCCTATACGGGCCTGGCCCTGACCTATTCCCGCGAGGCCATCGACGGCTGGACCGCCGGTCCCTTGCGCTCTCTCGAGCGCGCGGCCGAGTTGGCGGAGCAGGCCGAACGCATGGACCCCTCGCTCCCCCAGGTGCATTTCGTCACCGGCCAGGTTGAGCTCTTCCGACGCCGACACGAACTGGCCATCGAGGCGGCCGAGCGCGCGATCGCGGTAGACCCGAACTACGCGGACGCCTACGCCTTGCTTGCGTGGACCCTGAGCTATGCCGGTCGCCCCGATCAGGCATTTTCTGCGTTGGAGCAGGCGATGCGCCTGAACCCGAGGCCTCCGGCCTCCTATCTGGAGATCCTCGGGGAGATTCGTTTGACTCAGGCGCGCCATGGTGAATCGTCGTCCACGTTCCAGGAGGTACTTATGGTCAATCCTGGCTATACGCGGGCGCGGATGTGGAACGTGGCGGCCCTTGCCTTGGGCGGCGCGGTGGACCTGGCCGAGTGGGAAGTGGCCGAGCTGCTGGTCGCCAACCCGGGGCTGACCCTCAAACGTTTGGAGTTTGCGTTTCCCTTCAAGGATCCCAGGGTGGTGGAGCGGCTCTTGGACGCCTTGCGCAGGGCCGGCGTCCCGGACCGGTGAAGGGCGGAGGCGCATTCGGTGACAACCCAAGGGCGGAGAACGACGGGTGCGAAAGACGACGAAGTCACCGGCGCTGGGACTCATCGGCCCGGCCCTGCTCATCGCGGGCTCGGTTGCCGATGCGGGATCCGATCCCGGCTTGCCAGGGTCCGTACCAGACAGCGCAGCCCCGATCATCCGCGACGAGATCCGGCCCATTCGCGACGCCCTCGCCCCGCTGATTCTCGGGGCCCTGGAGCGATTCCAGGTCCCGGGTCTGAGCCTGGTTTTGGTCCGGGGTGGCGAGACGCTGTGGGCCGAGGGGTTCGGTCTCGCGGACGTGTCGGGCGGCATCCCGGCGACCGCGGACACGGTCTTTCGCGCGGGCTCCCTGGCGAAGCCCTTCACCGCCATGGCCGTCATGCAGCTGGCGGAGCAGGGGGAGATCGACATTGATCAGCCCCTGAACGGCTACTTGCCGGAGGTCGCCCTACGCAACCGCTTCGACACCACGGCCGCGCCCATCACGGTTCGCAGCGTGCTCAGCCACCATTCGGGGATTCCGACCGATCTGAACAAGGGCATGTGGTCGGAGCAACCCTTCACCGAGGTCGCGGCCAAGCTCGCGGAGGACTACGCCGCCTTCCCGCCGGACCTGGTCTTCTCCTATTCCAACCTGGGCTACACCCTACTGGGGCACATGGTCGAGAAGGTCTCCGGTCTACCCTTCAGTCGATACATGGACGAGCGAATCCTCAGCCCCCTTGGGATGACCCACACCGAGCTCGCGAGTCGACCCCAGCGGACAGGACCAGCCGCCAAGGGTTACCGGTACGGCAATGAGCAGGATCCACTCCCGATGCGCGACGTCCCCGCACTCGGGCTGCACACCTCGGCCTCGGATCTCGGCCGATTCATGGGGGCGCTACTGGCGGGGGGCAGCGCGGGCGAGCGGCAGCTCCTCTTGCCCAGGACGCTCGAAGCGATGTTCGAGCCCCAAAACGGGGATGTCGATCTGGACCTGGACGTCGTCGTCGGGCTGGGATGGTTCTTGGAGGACGGGAGCATCCCGGACGCCGGGGCCGTAATCCGTCACGGAGGGACCACGCTTGACTTCAGCGCCGAGCTGATCCTGATTCCCGAGAAGGGGTTGGGCACGGCGGTGCTGGCCAACGCGGACGGCTCCCGCAGCATCGTGGCCAGGTTGGCCGAGGAGGTGCTCGCCAGGATCCTGGGCTCGGGCGTGGCGCCGCTGGCCGCCGATCTCTTTATCGAATCCATGGCCAGGGGACAGGAAAGTCACCGGCCAGCCGAGGCGGCAGGCCACTACGCCACCGACCTCGGCCTGATCTCGATTCGGCCGAAGGACGCCAAGCTCTGTGCCTGCATCGTCGAGGAGACCTTCGACCTCATCCCTTACCCCGACGGGTGGTTAGGCCTCGACCGCAACGCCCTGGGGTCGCTACCCCCCGCCGTGCGCCCCCTCGCGCAGATGCGCTTTCAGACCCAGACGATCGACGGCAGGGAGGTCGTGGTAGCGAGGAAGGGCGACAAGGAGATGGTGCTCGGCGAGAAGGTCCCCCCGGAACCGGTACCAGAGATCTGGCTGCGGCGGGTCGGAAAGTACGAGCTCCTCAACCCGGATGACAAGTTTCCCCTCACGGAGCCGGAGCTGAAGCTGCGGGACGGGCAGCTCTGCATGAGCTACAAGCTGCCCCGGCTGTCGTCCAGCACCATTCAGGTGCCCCTGCGGCCAGTCTCGGATAGCGAGGCGATCATCCTCGGACTCGGACGCACCCGGGGGGAGACCCTGAGGGCCATCTCCCACGACGGCGTGGAGCACCTGCGATACTCCGGATTTGAGGGCCGCAGACTGCCCGGCGAAGGCCTGGTCCCGCACGGGGATTAGCGCCAGACAGCCGGCTGAGACGGAGTCCGCCTGATCCCCAGACCCCCGCGAATGATGCCGCTACTAGCGTGCGCCCACTCGTAGCTTATTGACTCTTCAGGCGAGATAAAAACGTCGCAAAACCGTCGGTCTTTCGTCGAGAGTTCCTCACAGGAGGTTGCTAGCGTTTCCTGTGAGAGCGTGGCGGATCGCCATTGGGCCTCAATAGGGAACACAACCGACGCGCTCGGGAGCGACTTGCCCGCAGTGGCAGCGCGCGTTTTTCCTCGAAGAGGAGACGAGAGATGAAGATCCTGCTTGCCGCGTTCGTGACCACCGCCTTTGCCGCCGGCGCCATGGCCGATGACATCTACTACGGATTTGCGAAGGGGAACCCGGATCTGAACAAAGGCCGGCTGGCCAACAATCCTGTGGTTGCTGTTCAACCAGGCGTCGGCGACAGCCTGGACCCCTATCATGGCCTGGACGACGGAAACGCGGATCTGTTCCGGACCCCGAAGGACGAAGGGGCTAGGTCAATCTCCGAGAACCCCGCCATCTTCAGCGGGTTCCGAGATCCGGGCCTGTACCATTAACCCGAAGACGCCAACTCGGAGCCCGGGGACCTACCGGTCCTCCGGGCGGGTGCTCCGCCCCCTTTTCGCCGCGCACGCGGGTGCCAGCCCCAGAGACCCCGCCCAGCATATCGGCCCTTGGATCATCTAGGTGGCACGAGGGCGTTACCGAAGCAACCCCTCTGTCAGCAGACGAAGCCATAACGGTCACTCACGCACCACTGAAGATCCTCGGCATGACGCTCAGGTTCCTCCTCTCGGCAACCGGGGGGCGGGTGGCTCGCCGTGCGCATCACGGCCCCGGCGGGGGCTGACCTGCCCGACAACGCGGTGGGCGAGCTTGCCCCGCACTATTCCCTGGGGCCGGACGCCCGAGAGCGAGTCCAATCACCACTTCGCGTACCCTGGGGAAGCGGCAATTCGGCGGAGTAGTTGAGCCGTTGCAGGGTTTGGTGTATCCCCTACTCGGAGACACGTCCAACACGCCGTCCGGCGTTAGGGTGAGGCCACACAATCGGGGACGCCAGTTGCACCTGCTCCTGATCGAAGACAACCCGGACCTGGTGGCCAACGTCGCGGACTTTCTGGCGGCCCGCCGGCACAGCCTCGATGTCGCCTACAACGGGTTCGCAGGCTTGGGCTTCGCCCTGGAGAACGACTATGACGCCTTGATCCTGGACCTGATGCTGCCTGGCATCGACGGCTTCGAGGTCTGCAGCCGGCTGCGCGCAAGCGGCCGCACCCTGCCGATCCTGATGCTCACGGCGCGGGACGCGCTGGACGACAAGCTCGCGGGCTTCGCCAGCGGGGCGGATGACTATCTGGTCAAGCCCTTCGCCCTGCGGGAGCTGGAGGCGC
>JBGSUY010000578.1:0-2667 GCA_041753195.1 Chromatiaceae bacterium | reverse complement strand
GGTGCTGGCGGCCCCGCGGGCGACCATCGCGGCGTCGCTCCTGGTGGTCGCGAGCCTGCTGATTCCGATCTATGGGGTCGGCGGGCTGCTGGAGCCCCTGAAGTGGCCGGTCCAGGCGCTGGGGCTGGTGGGGTTGGATCGGAGCCCCTCACCCCCCCCGGCCCCCCTCTCCCAAAAGGAGAGGGGGGAGAATGGCCCCGGCGTCCTGCCGGGGCTGGTTCAGGGATCCCTGGCGCGGATCGAAGGCTGGCAACAGGGTCTGGCGGATGGGTGGCGTGCCCTGACCGGCGGCGTACCGGCCCTGGCGCGGCTCGGCTCCGGCCTGGGCTCGGAGTTCATGCCCGAGCTTTACGAGGGCGACCTGATGTACATGCCCACCACCCTGCCGGGGCTCTCCATCGGCAAGGCCCAGGAGCTACTGCAGCAGACCGACCGGCTGATCGCGAGTCTGCCGGAGGTGGAGCGGGTGTTCGGCAAGATCGGCCGCGCCGATACAGCCACCGATCCGGCACCGTTGACCATGGTCGAGACTGTCATCCAGCTCAAGCCGGAGGACCAATGGCGAGCGGGCATGACGGTGGAGCAGCTCATCGAGGAGCTGGACGCCACCGTGCGCCTGCCCGGCGTCACCAACGCCTGGGTCATGCCCATCAAGACCCGCATCGACATGCTCGCCACCGGCATCAAGACCCCGGTGGGGGTCAAGGTGGCGGGGGCGGACCTCGCGGAGATCGAGCGCATCGGCCAGGATCTCGAGCGCGTCTTGCGGAAAGTGCCGGGCACCGCCTCGGTCTTCTCCGAGCGGGTCGCGGGCGGGCGCTACATCGAGATCCGCCCCGACCGGGTGGCGGCGGCGCGGGTAGGGCTCAATATCAGCGACATCAACCAGGTGGTCGCCGCGGCGGTGGGCGGCATCAACATCACCCAGACCGTCGAGGGTCTGGAGCGCTACCCGGTCAACCTGCGCTTCCCGCGCGAGCAGCGCGACGACGTGCAGAAGCTGCGCGAGCTTCCGCTGGTCACCCCCACCGGGGCGCAAGTCCCGCTGGGGCAGGTCGCCGCGGTGGAGATCGTGGATGGGCCGCCGATGCTGAAGAGCGAGAATGCCCGCATCAATGGCTGGACCTTCGTCGATATCCGCGGGGTGGACCTGGGCTCCTATGTCGCGGCCGCCCAGGCCAGGGTGCGCGACGAGGTCAGGCTCCCGCCCGGCTACTCGATCACCTGGTCCGGCCAATACGAGTACATGCTGCGCGCCAAGGAACGGCTGATCCAGGTGGTGCCCTTCACCCTGGTCATCATCTTCGTCCTGCTCTATCTCATCTTCCGGCGCGCCGCGGAGGCCGCCCTGGTGATGCTCTCCCTGCCTTTCGCCCTGGTGGGCGGGTTCTGGCTCATCTACGTGCTGGGCTACAACCTGTCGGTCGCCGTGGCGGTGGGCTTCATCGCGCTCACCGGGGTCGCCGCGGAGTTCGGGGTAATCATGCTGGTGTACCTGGACAACGCCCTGAAGGACCATCGGGAGCGCGGCACGCTTACCAGCGTCAAGGACCTCAAGGCCGCCATCATGGAGGGGGCGGTGCTGAGGGTGCGGCCCAAGGCGATGACCGTGGCGGTGATCATCGCCGGGCTCCTGCCCATCATGCTCGGCCACGGCACCGGCTCCGAGGTGATGCGCCGCATCGCCGCCCCTATGGTGGGCGGGATGATCACCGCGCCGCTCTTGAGCCTGTTCGTGATCCCGGCCATCTATCTGGTGTGGCGGCGCCGCGCCCTGACACGGGACTTGCCCGAGTCCACTCTTGGCACTTGATGGGCTGGCGACTCGTAACCGCTGAGAGACTCACCGGTTGTCGAGTCGCGCCCCGTTCATTCATTCGGGTGACTCAATGTCGTCACCCGGAGTGGAGCCGATCTGTTGCCCTACCCATACCAAAGGTCACAGAGTCAGAGCTGTCCCTACTTCAGCGCCTTGTCCGCACGCAGTCGCGCGACCGCAAGATCGACGAAGCCGCGCACCTTCGCCGATCCGTGCCGCCCCTCGCGGTGGATGACGTGCACGGGTAGGTCTGGCCCTTCGAAGTCCCCGAGCACGATCTTCAGCTCCCCCGAGGCGAGCTGCGGCGCCACCTGGTAGGACAGCAGTCGGGTCAGTCCGTAGCCTCGGCACGCGGCCACCAGGGGCCCGTCGTTGGTATTCGCGACGATGCGCGGGGCCACCCGCACCGTCCGTCTTTCGCCGGCCGACTGGAAGACCCAGTCGTTCGTCGGTGAGATCCCGCTCGCCGCGACCAGGCGATGCCCGGCCAGGTCCTCCGGTGTTTGCGGAATCCCATGCGCCTCGAGATAGGCCGGCGCGCCGACCACGACCCGACGCACGCGCCCGACGCGGATGGCGCGCAGTGACGAATCGGGCAGCGGACCGATGCGCACGCCGACATCCATGCCCTCGTCGAGAAAGCCCACGACCCGATCGACGAACAGGGCCGACACCGTCGTCTGCGCGTAGGCCGACTGATACTCGGTGATGATCGGCATCACGTAGAGCTTGCCGAAGAGCACCGGCGCCGTGACCGACAGGTGCCCGCGGGGTGTGGCGTTGACACCCGCCGCGGCGGCATCGGCCTCCTCCAGCTCGATCAGGATGCGGCGCGCATCCTCGAGGTA
>JBGSUY010000577.1:0-4095 GCA_041753195.1 Chromatiaceae bacterium | reverse complement strand
TTCCCCGCCTGCGTTTGGGTACACGCCGAGGGGAAATCCCGGCTATGCCGGCGCCGGTAAGCACGGGGGCGGGCGCAATTCTCGGCCATTGAGGTATTTCACCAGCGCGCGCGAGAGCACGCGGCACCAGCGTTGCAGGGGCGTCAACTGCTCCGCAGTTTGGTGCAGGGTTTTGAAGAACGCGGCGATCTCGCGGCAGGCGCCTTCCACCCAGGCGGCCTCGGCATGGGGATGGTCGATGGTGAGGCGGGTCTGACCGCTATGGTGGGTGAGGCGGGCCGGGGCATGCAGCAGGAGCGGACGACTGGTGATCGCCTCGGTATGCTGCCGGGGATCGGCCAGGCGCACGAACAGGCTCCACCAGTTGTAGGTCAGTGCGGTGATCCGCGCCATGAAGCGGCAGCGCTTGAGGTCTTGGGTGGTGAAGCCGCCCCAGCCCCAGTGGTTCTTGAGCTCGTCAAAGGGATTCTCGGCGTCGGCGCGGTCCCGGTAGAGCTGGGCGATGGTGAGGATTTCACCCGTGAGCGAGGTCACCAAGACCGCGTATTCGTAGATGGGGGTATCCTCGGTGAGCGTGGGCGTTGCTCAGACGCAGCTGCTCGGGGTCGCGCGGATCGACCACGGCCAGATCGGCCTTGACCTGGCGACGCAACACGATGGCGCGCCGGGCGCGGCTCCAGCCCGCGAGGCGCAAGGCGGTCTCGGCCCCCTGCCAGCCCTGGCCGGCCTCGCTCCACGCGGCCCCGCGCATGAGGCGTTCGATGATCTTCTTGACCCCGCCGGTCAGGCGTAGCTTGAACAGGTAGGGGAGGCCTTCCTGCTCAGCACGCGCCATGTTCGCCTGGGTCCCCCAGTCACGGTCGCCGCGGATCGCCACCGGCCAGTGCGCCCGGGGCAGGCGAGCGAGCAACTCCCACAGACCGGGGGAGCTGTATTTGGAGGCCGTTTGGTTGCCGGGCTGGACCTCGACCTCCAGCACCAGGCGTAGGTTGGCGATGAAATAGGTATGGTAGGTATGCGACGGGCGCCCTGGCTTGTGTGGGTTATACCCCTTGACCGCGCCTTCCTGATGGCCATAGAGCGGCTTGACCGTCACGTCGCTATCGAGAATCCACGGCTCCCCGAGCAAGGGCGCCACACAATAGCCCAGATGATCTTGTAACCATGTGACCCCGGCGGTTTCATCGAGCTTGCCAAGATTGCGTCGCACCGAGTCCTCGCTGACCACCGCGCTCATTGCCAACAAGGGGGGATTGATGGTGTCGCCCCGCAGGGCGCTGATGTGGGCGTAGCGCTGGTGGCCCGAGAGGATCGACAACACCGCGGTGCCCAACACATCGCGCTTACTCGGCGCATTGGGACTGGTGAGGAACAACGGGCAGCTCTCCACCCAGGGATCGAACAGCCCGCTCACCTGGAGGAACTCGGTGAAGAACGGCAACTGCCCGAGCGGGGTGACGGCCGCCTGGGGATCCCACTCAACGTGGATGCGGCCCCCAAAGGTATCCACGGCCACCGGGCCGGCGTGGGGGACCAACCCGGTGCTTTCGGACTCACCCGTTGGGTGACCAATCGAGTCGTGCATAGGCGCCTCTTTACGCCATTATTTCCGCGGGTTAGATCAGCAAGGGCAAGGTCCAACTGCTGCTTTTAGGTTCAAGGACTACGAACCCGGATTCGTCCATGTGGACCTGAAGTACCTGCGCCAGATGCCCGATGAGGACGCCCGCCGCTACCTGTTCTCCGCCATCGACCGCGCCACCCGCTGGGTCTACGTGGAGGTGCTCCCCGAGAAGTCCGCCGACTGCGCCCAGGGCTTCCTGCAGAGGCTCCTGAACGCCGCCCCCTTCCAGGTGACCAAGGTGCTGACCGACAACGGTAAGGAGTTCACCGACCGCTGCTGCGCTACCGGCCAACGCCAGCCCACCGGCAAGCATCCCTTCGACCAGGTCTGTGCCGACCAGGCCATCGATCACCGTCTCATCAAGCCCCGCCACCCCCAAACCAACGGCATGGTCGAGCGCTTCAACGCCCGCATCAGTGAGGTCCTGGCCACCCGTCGCTTCCGCTCCGGGGAGCACCTGGAAGACACCCTGCTGCGCTACGTCAGCATCTACAATCACCACATCCCGCAACGCGCCCTCGGCCATATCAGCCCCCTAGAGGCCCTTCAGCAGTGGTACCAAAAGAAGCCGGATCTCTTTGTTACAAACGTAAACAATCTCCCGGGTCTTGACACCTCAGGAAATTCCGTTGGTTGCTTGATGGTGAGGCGTGGAACTTCGGGCTAAACGGTGTCGAGATCGTGGGCTTCGAGCCGGCGGGACGCCGGCGGTCCAAATCAGTTCCGACGACCAGTGATCGTGGGCTCGCTCCCGAAGACCGAGTTTACAGGTCGTCCCGGGCGTCGATGGTGCTGGTGGAGAGGCCGTGCAGGACCTCGGCGAGGATCTCCCGGCACTCAGGCTCCAGGCCGGACTCCTTGCCCTTGCGGGCGGCGGCGAAGAAGCGGGCGAGGGTCTTCTGCTCGCTGGCCGGAAGGGACTCGGTGAATCCCGTGCGGCGCCGCGGCTCCCGATCCGGCGCCCGATTGGGCGCGGTCTCGTTCGCGGCCTGACGGCCGTGGGACCAGTTCATGGCCCGGGCGCAATAGAGGAGGCTCCGGTCGAGCAGGACGAAGGGGAATTTCGGGTTGTGCACCGGCCCCATGGATAGGCGCTGCAGCCCCAGGCGCCGTTCGATGTCGATCTTGGCCAGCCCCTCCCGGCCGAAGGCGCCCAGCACCCCCCCGGTGATGGCCCCGAGCAGGACACCGGTGCCGAGGGAAAGGCCTCCCACAGCGAGGTCGATCGCACCTCCCAAGGCCCCGCCCGCGGCGGCCCCCGCCAGGGCGAGTTGGCTGCGGTTGAGCCCCAGGGTCTGCTGCACCTCCTCGGAGAAGAGGTCCTTGCTCAACACCGACCCCGGAGGGTTCCAGACATTGTGGCGGAAGTGGCCGCGGATCTCGGCCTGGGTCTCCGACTCCAGCCGGCGCAGCCTCTCCTGGAAGGTCTCGAGCAGGGTCGCCTGAACTTCCTCGATGTCCGCCTGGGTGGGAGCCTCCTCAACCCGCACCAGGCGCTCCACCTTGAGGGTCAGGGCCTTCCTCAACAGGGTCAGGATGCTCTCCACGGACTGGTCGATCCGCCGTGCCCAGTCCCGCTCGAAGCTGCGGATGGTAGCGTCCAGGCGCGCCTCCCAGCGCTGGTCGATAGTCTTCAGCGCCCCCAGCAGCCGGATGCGCTCGTCGTAGGTAGCGCGGTGGGCGTTGAACTCGCGCACCGCGTTGAAGGCCATGTTCAGGGCGTCCCGCCAGGCCCCCATGTGGCGGTCCACGTTGGTCTGGTTGTTGAGGATGGCCATGCGCGGGCGGGCCGTGAGACGCAGGAGCTCCATCTCCACCCGATCCTTCTCCTTGATGCGCTTGGATCCATCCACCACCAGGATGATGCCCGCGCCCTGGGCCACCGGCCGCAGCAGGTCGCAGTCATGGGCGAACAGGGGCTGGTGCTCATGTGCCGCTACGAAGGCCCCCGCAAGGTTGGGACGCTCAGGATGGGCCTGGAACCACTCCAGGATGTCGCTCGGGTTCTGGAAGCCCGGGGTGTCGATGAACTCCAGGATGCGCTCACCGTCGATGACCACCGGATACTGGGTGCAGATGGTGGTGGTGCCGGCGCGCTTGTCGATCTGGATGCGGTCGTTCTCGGTCAGGGTCGCGACCACGGAGCTCTTGCCCGCGTTGGGATGACCCATGATGGCCAGGATGGGAACCGGGTCGGACATCAGGTCGCCTCCCGGTCCGGCGGAACCAGGGTCTCCAGGCGCAGGAAGGGGTCGGCCATCTGATCGATCTTGCTCTGCCAGTCGGAGCGCTCGAAGTCCGGCAGGGGCGCCAGGGGGTCATCGCCCTCCGGGTCCCCGACCAGGGTGATCAGCACCTGGGCATGCTCCCCGGCGGCGACACGCAGGGCGCGGAGGAAACGCAGGAGCTCGGTGATGGGGGGCTGGGAGCCATCCTGCACCAGGGCCACCCGGGCCGGCGGCGCGGCCCAC
>JBGSUY010000576.1:0-7552 GCA_041753195.1 Chromatiaceae bacterium | reverse complement strand
ATGATCGGCGACTCGGTGAGCGACGTGAAGGCGGCCCGGGCCGCGGGCTTCTCCATCGTCTGCATGAGCTACGGCTACAACCACGGCCAGGACATCCGCACCGCCGAGCCCGATGCGGTGATCGATTCCATGGCCGAGCTCCAGGGGTTGATCGCTCCGGCCTGACCGGGCATCGGATGGACACCGGATAGCCATGAGATCCCTGGGTTCGCGGGAACGGATCGGGTGGAGATGGCGACGCTGAGCGTTGGCCCTCCAGGCCCCTTCCACCCCCCCTGCTCGGAGAACCCCATGACCCCGGAAGAGTTCAGCGCCCTGGCCGACCAGGGCCACAATCGCATCCCACTCGTCTGCGAGGTCCTGGCCGACCTCGACACCCCCTTGAGCGTCTATCTGAAGCTCGCCGAGGGCCCCTACTCCTATCTATTCGAGTCGGTCCAGGGGGGCGAAAAATGGGGTCGCTACTCCATCATCGGCTTGCCCTGCCGCAGCGTCCTCAAGGTGAGCGGCACTCGCATCACCCTGGAGCGGGACGGCCGGGTGGTGGAGGAGGCCGAGAGCCCGGATCCGCTGGCCTGGATCCAGTCATTCCAGCGGCGCTTCCGGGTCGCCAGCCACGGGGGCATGCCGCGATTCACCGGCGGCCTGGTGGGCTACTTCGGCTACGACACCATTCGCTACATCGAGCCCCGGCTCGCCCGTTGCCCCAATCCGGACCTGCTCGGCACCCCGGACATCCTGCTCCTGGTCTCCGACGAGGTGGTGGTGTTCGACAACCTGAGCGGGCGCCTGTATATCATCCTGCATCTGGACCCCCTGGCGGGAGACACCCTGGAGGGGGGCCAGGCACGCATGGCGGACCTCATCGCCCGCATGCAGCGGGGTGCCCCGAGGCGACCCACGAACGGTGAGCGGCGCGTCCAAGAGGGTGACTTCGTCTCTGGCTTCACCCAGGAGGGCTTTGAGGCCGCGGTCGAGCGCATCAAGGACTACATCCTGGAGGGAGACTGCATGCAGGTGGTCCTCTCCCAGCGGCTCTCCATCCCCTTCGAGGCACGGCCGCTCGACCTCTATCGGGCCCTGCGGGGGCTGAACCCCTCGCCCTACATGTACTTCCTGGATCTCAAGGACTTCCACATCGTGGGCTCCTCGCCTGAGATACTGACCCGGCTGGAGGACGGGGTGGTCACCGTGCGTCCCATCGCCGGCACCCGCCGCCGGGGCTACACGGAGGCGGAGGACAAGGCCCTGGAGGCGGAGCTCCTGGCGGACCCCAAGGAGCTGGCCGAGCACCTGATGCTGATCGACCTGGGGCGCAACGACACCGGCCGGGTGGCCAAGGTGGGGACCGTGCGGGTCACCGACCGCATGATCGTGGAGCGCTATTCGCACGTCATGCACATCGTCTCCAACGTGGTGGGCGAGCTCGCCGAGGGGCTCGACGCCATCGACGTGCTGCGCGCCACCTTTCCCGCGGGGACCGTCTCCGGGGCCCCCAAGATCCGGGCCATGGAGATCATCGACGCGCTGGAGCCGGTCAAGCGTGGCATCTACTCCGGGGCCGTCGGCTATCTCTCCTGGAACGGCAACATGGACACCGCCATCGCCATCCGCACCGCCGTCATCAAGGACGGCATGCTGCACATCCAGGCAGGGGCCGGCGTGGTGGCGGACTCGGTCCCGGAGCTCGAATGGAAGGAGACGATGAACAAGGGTCGCGCCATCTTTCGCGCCGTGGCCCTGGCCGAGGCCGGGATCGAGCGCGGCGCCGGGGCCTGCTGATCGCTTGTCAGGTCGCCCTGGTGACGCGAGCGGTTCGGGGATACGCCACGTCGGCAGTCGGGGGCGTTGTATCGGAGCGCATCTCCGCGAGGACGAGCAAGACTAAAGCCGGTCGGAGAGGTCGCGCATGGAAAACCCGCACCAGGGTCCCGCCAGCCCCCGGGTCAGCCCCAGTACCTTGAAACGTTCCCCCATGGCGGTGGGCAAAAGGAGCTGCTTGGCGCCCAGGACCAGGTCCAGGTCCGGCGCACCGTCGGCCCCCTGCATCAGCCGGTCGATCCCGCAGCCGATCAGGAATTGCCCCTGGGTGGCGAATCCCGCCAGCGCGAAGCCGGCCCCGCGTCCGGCCCGGGCCGCGGCGCTGAAGTCCACATGGGCGGTGATGTCCTGCAGGCCGATGTGGCGGTAGGGATCGGAATGGGCCTGGTGGCGCAGGTGGCACATCAGGGTACCCATGGTTCGGTCCGGCTGATAGTAGGCCCGTTCCGGGTACCCATAGTCGATCAGGAGCACCAGACCCGCCGTTACCGACCTTCCAAGGGCGGCGAGCCAGGGACCCAGGCGCAGGTTGACCTCGGAGCCGTAGCCCGGGCTGGTGGCCAGACCCGCCGCCTGGAGCGCGGCAACCACATCATGAAGTCCCGGTGACCGAATTGGCCCCCAGGCATCCACCAGGTCACCCTGCTGCTCGCGGACGAAGCACTCCTCGATGGCCTCGTGGCTGCCCACCCGAAAGCGATGGACCGGCATGGCGTCCAGGACCTCGTTGGCCAGCACCACCCCGCGGAACCCCTCCGGCAGGCGGTCCAGCCACCGACAGCGCCCGATCATGTCCGGCAAACTCGCCTTGATGGCGCGCCCCTGGCGCTCCCGCAGGTCCGGGCTGGGCTCGAGCATCCAATAGTGCTCGGGCAGGGCGCCCAGCGCCTGCAATCGACTTAGCACCTGAACGGCCAGGGCCCCGCTGCCCGGCCCCAGCTCCAGGATGTCGCCGCCGCCGAGCCGCTCCAGTGCCTCGGCACACTGGGACGCCAGGCAGGCCCCGAAGAGCGGCGAGACCTCGGGGGCGGTGATGAAGTCCCCCCCCGGACCCAGCTTGGTCGCCCCGGCGACGTAGTACCCCAGGCCCGGGGCATAGAGTGCCAGTTCCATGAAGCGGTCGAAGGGGAGCCGCCCGCCCGCCGCCGCGATCTCGGCACGGATCCGCCCCTCAAGCCGCTGGCTGATGGCCAGGGCCTCCGGATCCCAGTCCAGGTGGTCGAGGTTGGAGGTCATGCCCTGGACTGTCGCTCTGGGCTGGCGCCGCGCTCGATCACCACGCCCACGTCCACCCCCTCGCCGACGGCGCCGGGTTTGTGCAGGACGAGTCGCAACCAGGCCACCTGAAATTCCTCCCGCAGGATGGCGGCGCAGCCCTCGGCCAGGGTCTCGATCAGCTCGAAGCGACTCTCGGTGACGAAGCGGGTCAGGCGCCGGGTGATGGCGTCGTAGTCCAGGGCATCCGTAATCCGATCACTGGCGGCGCCCCGGGCGACGTCGCTCGCCAGCTCCAGGTCGAGCACCACCGGGCGCGGCGTATGGCGCTCCCACTCGTGGACGCCGACGATGGTCTCGAGGGACAGGCCGCGGATGAAGACGATGTCCATGGGGGCTCCGATGGGGGTTGCGCGCCGCTGCGGCGCTCGATGATGCACCACTTTGGGGCGGTGGTGGCGGGCTCGGGTCGTCTTGACCGCCGACCCCATCCCGGTTCCAATGACCGCCCATGCTGACCGCTGCACTGCTCGTGATCGCCGCCTATCTGCTGGGCTCCATCTCGAGCGCCATCATCGTGTGTCGCCTGCTGGGGTTGCCGGACCCCCGAACCCAGGGCTCGAACAACCCGGGAGCGACCAATGTGCTGCGCATTGGCGGCCGGAGAGCCGCCGCCATCACTCTGTTCGGGGACAGTCTCAAGGGACTGATCCCCATGCTGGCCGGACATCTGCTGAGCATGGGGCCGCCGGCCCTGGCAGCCATCGGCCTCGCCGCCTTCCTGGGCCACCTGTTCCCGATCTTCTTCGGGTTTCGGGGTGGTAAGGGGGTCGCTACCGCCCTGGGTGTCCAGTTAGGGCTCTGGTGGCCCATCGGGCTCACGGTCGCCGCCCTCTGGCTCTTCGTGGCGAAGGTGCTGAAGATCTCGTCCCTGTCCGCCCTAATATCCATGGCACTGGCGCCCCTAGTGGTCTGGGTCTACTGGCCGGAGCCGGTGCTTGTCGGCATGCAGCTGGTGGTCACGGGCATCCTGTTCTGGCGCCATCGCAGCAACATCCGCAACCTGATCGAGGGGTCCGAGGGCAAGATCGGCGCCGGAGGCCCCTAAACGCCGAGCCGCCGCTCAGTCCAGCGGTGCCAGAGTCTCCATCGCCCAGCGCGCCCGCGGCGCGAAACCGAGGTCCTCGGTCTGACCGGCCCGCAGCCGCTGCCAACCCGCGTAGGCGATCATGGCCCCGTTGTCGGTGCAGAGCGTCGGGCGCGGGTAATAGGTCTCGCCGCCCGCGGCCGCGATGGCTGAGTCCATACGGCTGCGTAGGCGTCGATTGGCGCTCACCCCCCCGGCGAGGATCAGGCGCCGTCGCCCGGTCTCCTTGAGTGCCCGCCGGCACTTGATCACCAGGGTATCCACAACCGCCTCCTCGAAGGCACGGGCGATGTCCGCCCGGGTCTGATACGGGTCCGCCGCCCCCGGAAGCGCCTCCCGCACCGTGTTGAGGGCGAAGGTCTTGAGCCCGCTGAAGCTGAAGTCGAGCCCAGGCCTGTCCGTCATGGGGCGGGGGAAGCGGAAGCGCTCCGGATCCCCCGCCTCCGCCAGCCGCGCAAGGGCGGGCCCCCCGGGATAGGGGAGGTCGAGGATCTTGGCGGTCTTGTCGAAGGCCTCCCCGGCCGCGTCGTCCACGGATTCGCCGAGGATCCGGTAATGACCCACCCCCTCCACGTCCACCAGTTGCGTATGGCCCCCCGAGACCAGGAGCGCCACGAAGGGGAAGGCCGGGGCTGGGTCCTCCAGCAGGGGGGCGAGCAGGTGCCCCTCCATGTGGTGCACCCCGATGGCCGGGATCCCCCAGGCCCAGGCGAGGCTGCGTCCCAGGGCCGCGCCCACCAGCAGTGCGCCGATGAGGCCGGGGCCCGCCGTGTAGGCCAAGCCCTGGATGTCCGCCCCCTGGAGCCCCGCTTCTTCCAAGACTTGGCGTATCAGCGGCAGGGTCTTGCGCACATGGTCCCGGGAGGCTAGCTCCGGCACCACGCCGCCATAGCAGGCGTGAATCTCCACCTGGCTGTAGACCGCCTGGGTCAGGAGCCCGGCCTGCCCGTCATAGACCGCCACTCCGGTCTCGTCGCAGGAGGTCTCAATGCCGAGTACGCGCATCTTCATCTGTGCCTTCGCGGGTGCTGGTTCGCGGACAGGGGCTGGGGTTCCTATCTCCAGTGACCGGTGCGGCGGCGAGACAAAGACCGGCCGCCGACCAGTGGGACGATAGAGCGGCGAGCCGTGCTTTGCAATCCGGCTCGGGGATGGATTAGAATCCGCGATCTTTGTTTGGCCAAACCCTTTGTCTGGAGACACAAGGACCTTCCATGCCCAGCGTCCGCGTTAAAGATAACGAGCCCTTTGAGGTCGCCATGCGGCGGTTCAAGCGCTCCTGCGAAAAGGCAGGGGTGCTCGCCGAGGTGCGTCGCCGTGAGTTCTACGAAAAGCCCACGTCCGAGCGCAAACGCAAAAAGGCGGCCGCGGTGAAGCGCCACCACAAAAAGCTCCAGCGCGAGTCCCGCCGTTGGGAGCGGCCCTACTAGGAGCGTCCCGCCCGCCGCCAAGGCGAATCGGGCGGCGCCCTCCGCGCAGAGCCAGGTAGATCCCAGCTCTGGGATCCCAACCGCAATGCCGAGCGGGAACCCATACGCGCGTGACCGAGAAGCTATGCTCAAGGCCCAGATCCAGTCCGACATGAAGGCCGCCATGAAGGCGGGCGACAAGACCCGACTGGGGGTCATCCGGCTGATCCTCGCGGCCATCAAGCAGAGGGAGGTGGACGAGCGCATCGAGCTCGACGACAGCCAGGTCCTCGCGGTGCTCGACAAGATGGTCAAGCAAAGGCGCGACTCCATCGAGCAATTCGGCGCGGCCAATCGTCAAGATCTGGTGGACGTGGAACGCTTCGAGGTGGAGGTCATCCAGGGCTATCTTCCGGCTGCCCTCACCGAGGCGGAGATTGCCGCCCTGGTGGAGTCGGCGGTCGCCGAAAGCGGGGCCGCCACCATCAGCGACATGGGCAAGGTGATGGCTGTTCTGCGGCCCCAGGTCCAAGGTCGGGCAGACATGGGCGCCGTCAGCGCCCTGGTCAAACGCCGCCTCGGCGCCTGATCGGTCCCGGTAGAGGTCCCCGCAGAGTCCCCGCCGACCGAGCCACTTCCAAGATGCGGATCCTCTGCTAGCTTTGGGCCATGGCCGGCAGAATTCCCCACGCCTTCATCGATGACCTGCTCGCGCGCACCGACATCGTCGACCTGATAGGTCAACGTATCGCGCTCCGCAAGGCGGGGAAAGACTTTCAGTCCCGCTGCCCCTTCCACGACGAACGTAGCCCGTCCTTCACCGTAAGCCCCGACAAACAGTTCTATCACTGTTTCGGCTGCGGCGCCCACGGGACCGCCATCGGCTTCCTGATGGAGTACGACCGGCTGTCCTTCCGCGAGGCGGTCGAGGAGCTCGCCCAGCGCGCCGGCCTCGCCGTCCCGAGCGACGGGGAGCCGGTCCGCACGGGTCCCGACCAGGGGCCCCTCTTCCAGATGCTCGAGCAGGCGGCCCAACTCTACCGCCAGCAGCTGCGTACCCACCCGGATGCGGCCCGAGCGGTCGACTACCTCAAGGGGCGCGGGCTCACCGGCGAGATCGCCGCCCGCTATGGGCTGGGCTATGCGCCATCCGGGTGGGACTTCCTGCTCTCCCGGCTGGGCCGAGATCCCGCCGGGCGGCAGCGGCTGCTCCAGGCGGGGCTCATCACCGACCAGGACGGAAAGGCCTACGACCGCCTGCGTGAGCGCATCGTCTTTCCTATCCGCGACCGCCGCGGGCGGGTCATCGGTTTCGGTGGGCGCGTCCTCGGTGATGGCAAGCCGAAGTACCTGAACTCGCCGGAGACCCCGGTCTTTCACAAGGGGCGGGAGCTCTACGGCCTCTACGAGGCCCAGAAGGCCCGACGCAAGCTGGAGCGGCTGCTAGTGGTGGAGGGTTATCTGGACGTGATCGCCCTCGCCCAGTTCGGGATCGACTACGCGGTGGCCACCCTGGGCACCGCCACTACCCCGGAGCACCTGCAGCTCCTGCTGCGTTCGGCCCCGGAG
This sequence comes from Chromatiaceae bacterium, assembly GCA_041753195.1. GTDB lineage: Bacteria > Pseudomonadota > Gammaproteobacteria > Chromatiales > Chromatiaceae > Thiodictyon. Next base: position 391 of record JBGSUY010000576.1, on the reverse strand, counting down.
CTGGTTTTCTGCTTCGACGGGGACCGGGCAGGGCGCGACGCTGCCTGGAAAGCCCTGCAGACGGCCCTGCCGCTCGCGACCGGAAACCAATCCCTGCGCTTCCTGTTCCTGCCCGAGGGCGAGGACCCGGATACCCTGGTGCGCTCCGAGGGCCGGGAGCCCTTCGAGCAGCGGCTCCAGCGCGCCCAGCCCCTCTCCGAGCTCCTGTTCGAGCACCTCTCGGGACAGGTCGACATGATCTCCCCGGATGGTCGCGCGCGTCTGGTCGCCCTCGCGAAGCCATTGATTGCGCAGATCCCAGCCGGCATCTACCGGGACATGCTGGAGCACCGACTGGCCGCCGTCGCCGGAATCGCCCCGAAGCCCCGCCGAGCCGCCCCGCACGGGCGCC
>JBGSUY010000575.1:0-14287 GCA_041753195.1 Chromatiaceae bacterium | reverse complement strand
CCCTGAAACTCCAGCTGTTCTCCGCTACACTCTGTCATCGTAGGGTCGCCCTCTCGTTGGTTTATAACGGCTTGATTGCACGACCGTTATGCCTCAGAAGGCGACCCTTTTTCAATCCCTTGGTGAGATATCCGGGCTAGCCCTTCCGTTCATCCCGCTATAGCTTTACGAGTAAAGAACCACACGGTTCCCGCGCGACATGATCCCCAGGCTTCAAATCCCGGCCCTGGCACGGTTACTGCTTGTCTACTTTCGCTAACAGAGCTTCTTGAATTTCCGAGACCGTTGACAACGCTGCGCACGAGCATCATGAGCGTACCTTTTTCCATTAAAACCGCGTTTGAAGAGGATTTCTCCCGCGTTGCGCGCCCCGGCCACACGCCGCAGGACCGGGTTCCGGGGTCATGCCCGAGCGTGCTATCAGGAGCGCCATATCGAGCGAGGAGCGTACTTTCAATACTTGATGAATTTATTGAGTACCGTAGGGTAAGGGCTCAGCTCCAAGGCAATCGACGAGAAATACGCAGTCTATTTCGTCGTTTCACAGTTTCCCTTCGGGGCGGAGAGGGGCTTCAATTGCGATTCAGTGTAGGCCCCTATGCCGAGCTAGCGCATACCAATCGGAAGTACCCTTTGGAGAAAGCAGAACAGTGGACGCAAGAATCCGGGGGTCTGTTCCTTGATCTTGAAGATGACTCGCTGGACGCGGTTCTCGTGTCCGGCTTGAATCGCATTTCAAAACCCGCCGGCCTAATCTTGGAGATCAAAAGAATCCTTAAACCAGGGGGTGAGGTGTGGGCTGAGGTTCCTCTTGCATCTCCATGGGACCAGACAAGCCGCCAAGAGGACGCGGATTATTGGCGTATGACCCCAGCAGGCCTAAGGGTCATGATGGACCAGTTCGACGAAATTCATTGCGCGGCCTACATCCCGGCGGGATGTTCCTTGCGAAGCTTCAGCGTCTTTTACGGCCTGAAGTCGGCAGGGGAGATATGACGATGGCCGACGATCACAGGCTTCGTGCTCTCAAGGTTGGACGCTCGCTCGGCGCCATGACCGCGCCCGCGGAACGCGTCGCTGAGTCGAAGGGGAGGCCCGCGGGGGTCATCGTAGCGTCGCAGACACGCTCGGCAAGGTCCACCCATGCTATGCTGAACGGGGAACTTCCCGCGATCCCGAGTTCTCGATGGCGGCGACGGCAAGACTCTTCGACGGGCGTTTCGAGGCCTTCCCGCAGTGCAGATCGAAATTCGTCGTCGCGACCCCGCGACTCGTCTGGTAGAGGGTGCGGCACAGGGTCTGCCACGCGGACCGAGCGAGATTGTAAGATCTTCTACCGTTGGGGGTACAAGAATCCGGTTGGCTCCACGTGCACAGCCGGAGGACGACAGGTAGGTCAAGCTCTTGAGGGACGTGCACGCAACGGGGCACCGCCCCGCCCCGTCTGAACGAACGAATATCGCCGTATCGATTGGTAACACCGGTACGCCGGCATGAATAATCATTTCAGTGGAGACGTCCGACATGCTAGCTGATGACGTCATGGCGACAATCCTTGATAGCGACTCCCAGATGGGACCGGTACGCCACCAACATTACGGCCTCTCCTCCATCAATCGCGTGGCGGACGGGACCTTGGTCATCGGGAGCTTGTGGTTTGCTTGCGTGATAACCGGGACCCACTGGTCGGCCAGAATGGCAATCGCCGGCGCAGTCGGACTGTTGCTGTACTATGGGCTCGCCGCGATCAAGAACCTCTACCGCTCCTGGCGCACGGAGTCACTGTGGCTGGAGCTTTGGTCTACGATCGAAGCCTGGCTCGGCGTAACCGGGCTGTCCCTCATTGCGCTCTACGCCCAGCAGGATCAGCTGGCCTACCCTCCGGAAACGGTCTTACTCTGGTTCCTGGGAACCCCCTTCCTGCTTGTCGCTTGGCGCACTGCCGCGAGCCAGAGCGCCCGATGGGCCCGTACCCGCGGTCACAATTTGCGCACCCTGGCGATCGCGGGGAGCGGGGATCTTGCCCAACACGTCGCGCGCACCGTAGAGGACAATCCCTGGATGGGACTTCGCATCCTTGGCCTGTTTGACGATCCTCAGGGCGACGCAGAAGGGAAACGCGAAACGATCGCGAACCCCACGCGCGGCACACTCGACGACCTCGCACAGTTGACCCGTCGCGGTGATGTTGACGTCGCCTATCTCGCGCTACGCCCGGGCCACATGGAGCGCAAGGCCGACTCACTCATCCGCAAGTTGAGCGACAGCACTGCTTCCGTCTACCTCGTGCAAGATCGGCGTTCACGTGACCCCGACATCGAGCAAGGCTCTCGACAGGTGTTGCCAGACCTCTGGAGGCTGGATATTCTCCATCGTCGAATCGTTGACATTGGGGGCATAAAGGCCATAAGCGTCTACGAAAGCCCCTTCCTTGGTCCCGACGGTTGGATCAAGCGGATCGAAGACGTCTTCGTGAGCACCATTGCGCTGATACTGTTGGCCTTGCCTATGGCTGGGATCGCGATCGGCGTGAAGCTATCCGGACCCGGTCCAGTGTTCTTCAAGCAAAGGCGCTACGGACTCGACGGCAAGGAAATTATGGTCTGGAAATTCCGCAGCATGACGGTCTGCGAGGACCGCGGCACCGTTACCCAGGCGCAAAAAGGCGATTCACGCATAACCCCTTTCGGGCGCTTCCTTCGCAGCACCTCGCTCGATGAGCTACCCCAGTTCATCAACGTTCTCCTTGGCTCCATGTCCATCGTTGGCCCACGCCCACATGCCATTTCGCACAATGAATACTACCGGGACCTGATCGGCGGATACATGCTTCGACACAAAGTCAAGCCCGGCATTACGGGGTGGGCCCAGGTTCATGGTTGGAGGGGCGAAACCGATTCCGTCGATAAAATGGGCAGGCGCGTCGACTTTGATCTCGATTACATTCGCAACTGGTCGCTCTGGCTAGATATGCAGATCATCGTCATGACGTTCTTCAAGGGATTCATTCACAAGAATGCGTACTGACCATTTCGGCCCAATCCCCGAACAAAAGAATTCCTTCAAAGCCACACTGTAATTGCAGCTCCCCGAGCCGCATATTAACCACTGCACCGCGCAAGCTCACCCGCGCTCATACTTTCCTGGAACTTGTTCGCCCTCACAACGAACTTGCAACTCAGCCCCTTCATCCTGTCCGTCAAGGACTTCCCACTTCCACGCCGTCCGGAAGTTCTCTATGCGCTTAAATTTTGACCCAGATGGATCCACACAGTCAGTCTTGGGAACCACTCTCCTGATCGGGCTATCCGGCATCGCGATTGGCTGGCTCGCGAGCGAAGGCGAACCGATCTACTTGGCGGCATTGGTCGTCGCCATCCCCGCCCTAGTCATTGCAGCGAAGCCCGTTTGGCTTTTGTGGATCGCCGTGATCGGCGGGCTGGTGTTCTCCGGCCTCTTTAAGCTCTACCTTCCGCAACTCCAGGCATTTCGCTGGATCCTCGCACCCGTCAGTGTGCTGCTTGTTCTGCATTCCGTCGTAGCCCTACAGACTGCCCCTTTCCAGGCTGCCCGACGCGCCGACGTGCCTACAATAATCTGGTGGGCGTTAGCATTCCTTCTCTACTCAGTACTCATCGCGATAATCCAGCCTTTTCTCGCGGACCGGCTATTCATTGGCTTTAAAGGCTACTTTCAAGTCTGGGGGTTGCTCTTCGCTTTGGCCCTCTTTCCTTGGCCCGTCAACGTGCTTGATCGGCTCCCAAAGGTTCTTGTCGCGGTTGGATTGCTGCAGCTACCAGTTGTTCTTCATCAATTAATTTTTTTGGTACCTAAGCGCGTCGCTCTAGCACAACCCGGCGTCGTGCCGATCGATGTTGTCGCTGGCACCTTTGGCGCCACTGTGGAGACCGGCGGCGCGAATGCCGCTCTTAACGCGTTCCTTGTGATCATTCTCGCCGGCCTCGTAGCTGCCCGAGACCTCGGCGTCATCTCATGGGCGCGACTCTGCATTTTCTCCTTGGTCTTGTTAATACCAATCCTCTCCAACATGGCCAAGGTCTCTGTTTTGTACATGATTGCGGCATTCCTTGTACTCTACGGCCGCGACTTGATACAGCGGCCATTGCGCTTCTTAGCGGCAAGCCTGGCTGCGACCGTTCTTGTCGTCTTGCTAGTCGCCGCCTACGCCATGAACTCGGCGGGTGAGTCCTCCGGAAAATCTTTGCAAGAATGGATAATGTTCTCGTATCAGTATGCCGTTGAAGACGATGTGGTATCCGGCACGGGTTATCTATCTCGGGGTGGGGTGCTGAGGTTCTGGGCGGAAAGACACGGTCTTGGCAACCTTAAGGAAACCCTATTTGGACACGGGATGGGGTTCACGCGAGTTGCGGACAATGCTGATCCCTTCCGCGAGACAGTGCGATTCGCTAATCAAGGCGTCGTGTCCGACATCAACATCGCCATGGGCATCGGCGGAACCGCCGCGGCAGCGCTCTTATGGGAGCTTGGCGTCATTGGCTTACTATTGGCCGTTGGGCTCCTTGCGTCGACATATTTTGTTGCGGGGCGATTAGAAAGGGACTTCGAAGGCATGCCTGAACGGATAGCAGCGCTTCGCGCCAGCCGCGCCGGCATGGCGATTATCTTCATTACACTGTGGCACAAGCATAGTTTTGTATTCGATATTCACTATCAGACGATGTTGATGCTGCTGCTGGGCTATGTTGCTTATTGGGAAAGGCGCGCTCTCATTTCACATCGCGGTAACGCAGTACCGCGAGGCAACGCAACCCACCCGGCGCCTTCCGGGTGACCGATACTCAACGATATCTTTACCTCGCTAGCGCTAGCCTTTTGGCGTTTCCATTAGCCGGTCAGGACGAAATTCTACGTCATTGGCGACCGCAGCGCCCGTTCATGGAGCTTTAGAGTTTTGAAGAGTGCTTGAACGCGTCGTGGCAAGCGCGGACGCTCTCACAGTATGAGCGGTTGAGGAGTTGCTTCTTGAATTACTTGCACAGTGCCACGATGAGGTCGAGATTCGGTACATAGGACCGCAAGACGACCTGCTGGCCTACGGAGGCTTGCCCTTACCCTTGGACGGCGTTGGATAGGCACTTGCGGGCGCGGTCGCAGACGAGATGTGCGCCGCCCGTATTCGAAGGCACTACACGGTCCTCATCGGGACTGATCGATCCGCAATCAATCATCCGGCTGTGCTGCGGATGGTTCGCGTCCATAAGCAGGTTGACGCCACTCTCGCCTTTGTTCGGCTCGAGGAGCTTAAGCTTAGACAGGACGAGATGCGCCCGCTGAGCCGTGTCGTCAGGCTTTCCGGGTACCAACGGACGCTTCTTTAAAGTGTCGTTGTTGCTTTGGTCTATCGCCGGTTCCTGGCGCGCCGGTACATGTCACCCGCTTTTCGTTCGAAGCAGCTTAGCAATCACTTCCAACCCGATTGCTATAATGCACGCCTGAATTTCGCAGAATGGAGCAACTCAGCAATGACTAAACCGAATTTTTTCATTATCGGCGCTCCCAAGTGTGGAACAACCTCTGTGGCACACTGGCTTAGCGAGCACCCTAGCGTCTATATGTCGCACATCAAAGAACCCAACTATTTCAATACTGACGATAATCGCAGTGTCACACGCACATTACAGCAATACGAGACCTTGTTCTCCCAGGTGAGACCGCAACATATAGCGATAGGCGAGGCATCTGCCTGGTACCTCTATTCGCGAACAGCCGTGCCGAACATTCGTGCATATGTGGAGGACTCACGATTCATTGTGATGCTTCGCAATCCAGTGGAAATGGCGTACTCCCTCCACCAACAAGAGATTTTTTCTGGAAATGAATACGTGACCGACTTTCCCACAGCTTGGTCCCTTCAGGAAAAGCGCATTGCAGATTTGGGGATTGCGAGTACTCCTGAGCCGAGACGGCTGCTCTATGGTGATGCTTGTAAGCTGGGCGAGCAACTGGCACGTCTTTATGATCACGTGGAGCGTGAACGTGTACTTGTGCTGCTCCTTGATGACGTAAAAAGTAACGCACGCAAGGAATATCTAAAAATGATGAAGTTTCTCGCCATTACGGACGACGGGCGCTCGGACTTTCCGGTCGAGAATTCCGCCAAGGGGCACCGCTATCGTGCATTGGCGGGGCCCGTTTCAGCCATGCGTCGCGTTGTCCGTCAGTCCAAACTGGCTTTAGGTGTACATGGCAGATTCGGTATCTTTAAGAAGATCCTAAAAGCCAATACCATTTCACATCCACGGCAGCCACTTGATGGTGAGACCAAGAAGATGCTAAGTGACTATTTCCGAGATGACATCACACGACTATCGGAGTTGCTGGAGCGCGATCTCACGTATTGGCTTTCCGCGCCCCCCTAATGATCACCAGTTTGGGAGTCAAATCGCGGTGGCTTGCTCTACATAAAGCGGATCGAGCCCCTTAACCCGCCCGACCCCGAAGTGTCACCCGAAATTCTCGCGTAACCGACTGAAGGGCTATTTGAAATCGCTGCGCTGTCGCGCGCAGGTAAAGGCGGTATCCTCCGTGTCACGACTCTTTGTTATGCTCCTTCATTGGTCCGAAGTAAGAGTTCCTAGCACCAGGTGCCATATAGGTCGTGGCTTAGGGACGTGTGGGCGGAAGACTCCTTGCGGCATCTGGCCGCAACCAGGAGCAGGGGTTTGGCCAAGTCCAGCTCGAAGGTCGCGTAGGGCATGATATCGTTGTAGATCAAGGGAGACAGGGCCCGCGGGTCCTAGGGGGGCACCCACTTAAACCATCCGGGCTCGGCAAGGAGCTGCTGGATAGTCAGGGTGCTGATGTAGACCAGGCTGGCGGCCCCCTGCTCGCGGTCGCGCTTGCCGCTACGTCCCGCTCAGGTCGTAGTCGAACCAGGCTGTCGGCGGAGCCGAGAGGTGCTCACCCAGGAACGCCAGCACCAGACCGGGGACATCACGGCGGCGTCGCGGAAAGCGCCCTTTGAGCGGGAAGCACTTGAGCAGCACCGCCAGGCCGATCCGACCCCGGCCGGTGCGGTTCGCCAGCAGGGCCATCTCCGCCTCGAACGGGGTACAGTGCTCGACTAGTTCCTGTTCGTTCCAGTATCGTTACATCGCCAGGCCGCCTCTGTGCCGTTGGAGGTCGGCATCCTACCGACGGCGGCCTCATCGCGCCGAACATTAGCCCTACCTTATATGGTACCTGCTGGTACGAACTCTTACTTTGGGCGTAATAGTGTCGGCAGACTACGTGCGGAGCCGCTCGCCGTACAAAAGGAGCAGCAATGCCTCCGTGGAAGTGCACGCTCCACCGCATCATGGGGATACACAAAATTTGCCAGTACGAACCTGCGCTGGTTGCCGATATCGCCACGGGCCAATCCCTTGACAAGAATGGGGTGCCGTGAAGGAGTGCCGAACATGGAGCGGCTTAACGGGACTGTCGATCCGTCGAAACGTAGTTAGGTATCAGATTGGCGAAGAAGGACGATTTTAATGCCTCTGGATCCAGTTCTTCGACCAAGAGTCTTCGCCGCAGGGAGAATCCACCATGGCAAAGAACGAGACGAATTATCACGCTGCCAGTTGGGCCGCTGAGATGTGCCGCTGTATCGCCGAATTGTCGGCGCTCCCCCTGTGCCTGCTGGCTTTCGCCATGCCATGCAACGGGCAGCTCATCTCCCCCTATAACACCATTGTCTCCTGGGACGCGGACTCCGAGAGCGCAGTTGACGCCACCTGGGAGCCCCATCGCAATCCTCTCGGGGGTGCCCAGGTGTGGACCTGGAGTGCGTCCGCTCCGCCACTGCTGCAGCCCGTGTACGACTTCGCCTTTCCAGGTCTTGGGGCGGCGTTCATGAGTGGGGGTGAAACGGGAGCCGTTCTCACGCCGGGAAGTCTCGAAGTATTGCCACTAGATCCGAGCAACGGCGCGGCCAGCATCGAGTTGTGGTTCCGTCCCTCCAGCCTGATCGGGGGTCCCCAACTCCTTGCGAGCTTTGGTGGCTCAACCACTGGCGGCTCCCTAACCTTGGACAACGACGTTCTGCGCTTTCAGGTGCGGCAATCCGACGTGCGTGGCGGCATCGACCTCACATCTCCGCCGGACGGGATCGTCGACGACGGCCTTGAGGACCTGGTAGCCGTCGTCAGTACGCGCCTGCGCGACACCACCCGGTTCGCTCACGTGGTCGCCACGATCGAGACCGGAGGCAGCGCCCCGCGCATCGCCCTTTATGTGGATGGCGTCCTCGCCACGCCGTTGAACGATAGCGGGACGGGTCTCTTCAAGGACGAGACCCTGATCCCCTTAGGCAGAACCTTTCTTCCGACTTCTGGCACCCAGGGACAAAACCCGCTGGCGACGAGCACCAGCTCCGCCCCACCGAGTGTCGCGACCATCGCCATTACCGACTGGTCCGGCCCGGCCACGGATGCGCTGCTGCGAAGCGCCGCGACCATCGGCGGACACGCCGGTCCGGGGGGCGGACCGCTCGACCTTACCGCGTTCCGGAACCGCGGACTCACAGGCGAGATCGCCGTCTTCAATCTCTACAGTCGGGCGCTGAACGACCGTCAGGTCGCAGTGCTCTTCCGACAGATCGCCGCGGGTGAGACGCTGGCGCCCCCCGCCGGAGAGCTTGCGGGACTCGCCCTGAGCTACGACGCCGCCATCGGCGCACTCTCCGGCGGCGAGGACTGGGAGAACCGCTACCCGGTCAATTTGAATGCTGATTTGCCCGGCGACGCGCTGGACTGGAAGTTTGGCCGCAGCGACGGGGGGAACCTCGTCAACGGGGTCAGCGCCTACCCAGGAATCCGGGCTGCGTATGTCTTTTCCGCGGAGGCGAACGATGACGATGGCGTGCTCTCGGCGCGCCGCTCCGACGGGAGCCTCGCCAACTGCCTCGCGGAAATCCTGGAGGCCGGGATCGACCGGAGCAGCGTCAGCATCGAGTTGTGGTTCAAGCCGAGCGATCTCGCCGGAAAGGAGGTCCTGGTCGAGACCGGCGGGACGACCGACGGGATGTCGTTGCGTCTCAACGGCAGCGACCTCGAGCTCGCCGTTCGCAACGGCACCAATCCCGACCCGGCCGCCCAAGACGGGCTGGTGCGCGCGTCCCTGGCGGGCGTCGACGCGGATGAATTCATCCAGGCGGTAGGCGTGATCGATCTGGCGAGCGCTCGCCTGAGGCTCTATGTCAATGGGGCATGGCGCGCCGGTGCGTCTTTCCTCGGTGCCGACTGGGACGGTGGCGACGCTGCCGCCCTCGGGGCCTACAGAGGCGGGCTCGGCGGTGATCAGGGTACCGGTTTTGGCGGGTTTACCGGCCAGATCGCCATCCTGCGCCTGTACAACCGGGTCCTCTCGGGGACCGAGGTGGCGGCAAACTTTGCGACTGCTACCGTGTCACCCCTACCGCCCAACATCATCGTGATGATGGCCGACGACATGGGCTTTGGGGACACCAGCGCCTACCTGAATCAAACCCTGGGCCCTACGGCAGCGCCGACCACCAAGACACTGTTTACTCCCAACCTGGAGCGCCTCGCCGCACAGGGGCTGCTGTTTACCGACGTGCATGCCGGCAGCACCTCGTGCTCACCCAGCCGCTACGCCCTTCTCACCGGGCGCTACGCCTGGCGGACCTACCACAAGCACTTCGTCATCGGCGGCTGGGGTTCCGCCCCCCTCATCGCACCCGCGCGCCCGACGCTTGCGTCACTACTCAAGGACGAAGGTTATCGCACCGCCGCCTTTGGCAAGTGGCACCAGGGCTTCACGATGATGGGTAGAGACGGCCTGCCGATCAGCAGCTTAGGCGACGGCGAGTCCAGATGGAGTGAGGTCAACGTCGGCGAGGCCCCCGATGGAGGCTATGTAACCAGCATTCTGGACGGGCCCCTCGCCCATGGGTTCGAGTATTTTTTTGGGCTTGACGGGAACTTCTACATCGATGGCGGCGGGGCCAAGGCGTATATTGAGAACAACTCCTTCGTGGGCGTTCCCACTTGGCTGGGTGCTCCGCCCCAGGCAGGGGTGGTGAGTAGCGGGCCCGGGGTGGCGGACTGGGACCAGCAGCGCATGGGCGAGCACTACCTCAATCGGGTGCTCGATATCATTGACGCGCATGTGACGAACGGTCGCACCGAGCCGTTCTTTTTCTACTACGTGCCCAATGCCAACCACGATCCGCACGACCCAGCTGTAAGCATCCGCGTGCAGGGGCAAGCCTATCCCGTGCGCGATCAGTCCCAGTTTACCGACGGTAGCGACGGCGGCGTGAGAGAGGACATGGTCTACGAGAACGACCTGGCGTTGGGCCTCCTGCTCGATAAGCTGGCAGCGCTGAACGACCCGCGCACCGGGCGACCCCTGCGCGAAAGCACGCTGTTGATCTTCACCAGCGACAACGGCGGTACCGACCTGTCGTCCCAGATGGCGGGGCTTCGCGACCGCAAGGCGTCCCTCTATGAGGGCGGGCACCGCGTGCCGTTCATTGTCGCCTGGCCGGGCGGTGGGGTGCCGGCCGGGGCGGTCAGCCGGGCCAGCTTCGGCCTGGTCGACCTCTATTCGAGCTTCGCCGCCCTTCTCGGCCACGGGCTGGGGCTGGATGAGGCAGAGGACAGTGCCAATGTACTTCCGGCCCTGACGGGCCAAGTCAGGGGCGCCGAGTTCCAGCGCTCCCGCGCGATGGTGTTTCATGACGACAACTGGCTTCTGAACGACCTGCCGGACGACGCGCTCCTCTCCATCCGGGAGGCCCCCTATGTCATGCAGAGCGACGGCCAACTGGTCAACGACAAGCGACTGAGCGGCGCCGACCGGGGCCGGGCGGTGCCGATCAAGCTCTACGATCTCGACGCCGACCTGCATCAGGACGAGGATCTACTCGGTTTGCCCGAGCACGAGGCGCGGGTAGATCTGCTGGCCCAACAGCTCCTGCGATACCACAACCGGGGCTATAGCCGCCCCCTCGGGCTCGGCGCCGGGCAGATTCTGCACACCGACGGGGCGTGGATCTGCGCAACGACCGCAACGGGGCGATCGGCTATGAGTTTACCGTCGGCGCACGGCCGCTGGTGGTTCAGAGCCTGGGGCTGTGGGACGACGCGGCAGCGGACTACGAGAACAATGAGACGGGAACAAAAAGCGACGGCCAGACGGCGGGCACGCCCGACGGGCTTCGCGCCGCCCATACGGTACGCCTGTTCGAAAGGGCGACCCGGGAGCTCAAGGCCCTGGTGGTGGTGAACAACGCAAACAGCAATCTCCAGGGAGAGTTCCGCTATGTCGACCTGGCGGAGCCGGTCTCGCTTACCGCGGGCGCGACCTATGCGCTGAGCGTGGATACCGCAGTCGACGACGGCGACCTGTTCCACCACTTTGCGGCCTACTCGGCCGTAAGCCCCTTGCCCTCGTTTGTGGTGGGCGCCTTCGTGGCACGCGTCTCGGCGGACCCCGGCGCCTACCCGGACCAATATCCGGACGGCGCCGACGGAGCCGCTAACCGCCACCCCGACATGTTCCGCCACCGGATGTTCGTCGGCCCCAACGCCCGCATCGCCATTCCCTGAGGTCGAGCCGAAGCGTTGGGAGGCCGTCGCTTCCCTCTCGATGGCCGGCACAGTTCGGGTATCGTCTTCTGCGTGTAGCGGAGAGGGGCTCAGCCACCTAGTTGAGGTAATGCGCCGACTGAGCGTCACGCGGTGACAGGTCGCGCAGTATCCGTGCCCCCGAAAAGGTGGCCGAACTGCTTCGGGGGTACGCTACGAAGACGGGGTTCCGGTGCCTGACGACCCACGGGCGGCCAAAGAGGAGCAACGGGAAGCCGCCTGAGCACACTCTGGCCCCCAAAGGTCATACACCAGATTTGCAAATAACTCCGCCCTGATCACTATCAACCTCGACTTCGAGCAATGGTACGCACTGTTCCGCAACAAACCCATCGTCGACGCCCTGCTCGATCGCCTCCAGCACCACTGCATCCCCCTGCGCTTGGCAGGCCCATCCCTGCGCGCTCCGGTGCCCTCCCCAGACAGCCCCACCACCTGACTCACCGCTCGCCTCATGCGAGGCCCGGGCATATAAAGAACCGGGGGCATCGCTCGCCAATCACAATCGTCATCAACACATCCCAACCGCCAACTACTGCGCATTTGGTGGGTTCGTTTCGATTGGCGCGAATGGGGTCTTTTCGGTTAGCGTCGAGGTTGTGGCTTCAGGTCCAGTATGAGCACCCCCAGGCTCAATAGCTGAGCCTCAGGGGGAATCAAGTAGCGCTTTTAAGCGCGCATGCCGCTGTCGCTCTTTATCGGCTCAGCCGAATGTCTACCGGTTCGCCGTGCCATCGTCGCCAAATGCCGGAAGTAAAATTCCCCCGGCCAAGCCGGGGGATTCGTCACCTTGGTTAAGCTGGCTCTCTCACGGTCAAGGCGTACACGGATCAAGTGTCGTTAGATTTACCGGGGTTTTCACTACCACCCTGTCCGCGCCCAACCACACTGTTGCTGCCGCCGGGGAACTCGGAGCGAAACATGTATCCGCGTCGCGTTCAACGCTGAAATCAATGCCGTCCACCCCGCTTCTCACGACGTACTGCACGAAGCTGATCAAACCGCGGGAATTGTCCAGAGTGAGCGAGTCCGAGGGTTCCTGGGAGAAGCCACCCACACTCGTGAAGGGCTGGTCCGATGTGATCGTCCCTCGATACGCTTGGGCCAACGAAAGTCCACCCGCCGTCATCCGCGCGTGCCATTGCTGCGGATTGGTACAATCGCGGTAGAGGAAGATGCCCGCCTCGGTTGAGCTGTCGTAGGTCGGCGTACCACATTCCGGCACCATCGACCCCGGTCCCACCGATTCATCGTTGTCCAGAACGGTGCCGGTTGCCGTGGCTCTTCCGAACCTTGCGCCGATGGCGTCACTCAATATGAGGGTAAAGAGCTCATTTTCCTCGTCCAGCGGGTCATCCTCGATCTTGACCGCCACCGCCTGCTGTATCTGTCCCTCCGTAAAGGTAAGGCTCCCGGCCTGGGCGACATAATCCAGCCCGGATCGTGCGGAGCCATCGCCTGTGGTGTAGCTTACGCTAACCTGCTCCCCCTGCCGTGGCGCGCTGGACAGCTTAACGATAAACTCCGCGATACCCTGTCCCTCATCCACAGTAATGTCCTCCACGCTCACAGACCTGTCGTTATCCCGAATCTCACCGATGGCCTCTCCCTTCGCGAGGCTGCAATTCGCGGCATCGGCCAGGGTGAGTGTGAAGGTTTCGTCTTCCTCGTCAATCTCGTCGTCTACAAGCTGAATCGCTACACTTTGCTGAACCTGACCCGTGGCAAATACCAGGACCCCCGACCGAGCCACATAGTCCTCTCCCGCCCGGGCAGTCCCGTTTGCCGTGTTGAATCTCACGCTGATCTGCTCGCCAAGGCGCGGTGCCTCGGAGAGAGTCACGGTAAACTCATGGATGCCATCACCCTCGACCGAGGACGCATCCGTTACGGCCACACTGGGATACTGGCGCGGCGACCGTACCAGGAAGGCGGCATCATAGGGCGCAATAGTCACGGACGTTACTTCTTCGCCATTGTTGATCGGGTCCTGCCCCGTCCCCCGGATTCGCAAGTACGCTTCATCGAGCGGCACGGTCCGCGTCTGGGCCGTTGCATTCACTAGGACAAGGCCGCTCTCGAACTCGCGCTTGAATACGTTCGTGTTCCCTTCGAAAAGGTAGGCCTCGTCTATCCATAATGGGACTTCCTCTTGACCCACGTAAAAATAGACCGCATAGGTGCCAGTACTCGACGCAGTGAAGTCGACCACCCGCCTCACCCAATAGTCGGGGATCACAAAGCTCTGAGTACTGCCTGCGACGTTAACCTTTAGCTCCCTTAACTGCTCAGCCCTTGCGGCGAATGCCAGGGTGTAGTGCGCACCAGCTTTCAGCGAAACCCGGGGCGTTCTAACCGATGCGGAAGTGGGCTTAGAAGCGTACGCAAGATGGGTGGAAACCCGCAAGGAACCGGCTCCAGACACACTTTCGTCCAGATCCAGCCCTATGCTGACATTGGAACCAACCCAGCCGGTGAGGGCTGCGCTGGTATCGAGTCCCCCGTTGGGGATCAAAGAGCGGCTCGGGTCGAAAGCAGCGTCGTCGTAGACCCGTTGACGCGGCCCCAGAGGCATGCCAAGCCAGCCGCCGTGCAGGCGGGTCAATGCCTCGTTCTGGGGGTTAGAGGCGACCGCGCGGCCGTAG
>JBGSUY010000574.1:0-2340 GCA_041753195.1 Chromatiaceae bacterium | reverse complement strand
CCGGGCGGTACTCGAGACCATCGCCGCCGAGGACCTCGTGGCCAACGCGGCCCGCCAGGGCGAAAGCCTGCTCGCGGCCTTCCGCGATGGCCTCGGCACCGTCCACGGCGTGGTAGAGGTGCGCGGGCGTGGCCTAATGATCGGGATCGAGCTGGATCGTCCCTGCGGAGATCTGGTGAGTCTTGCCCTCACCGAGGGGCTACTGATCAATGTCACCGCCGAGCGGGTGGTGCGCCTCCTCCCCCCCCTCATCCTCCAGGAGCCGGAGGCCCGGCTCCTCGCTGAGACCTTGAGCAACTTGATTACAAGATTCCTCAGCACACACTAGGGTTGCCACGGAGAGTCGTCGTCCGATGTCCTCACCCGCCAACAACTGCCGGCACCTGCTGTCGCTGCACGATCTCAGCGCCGAGGAGGCGCGCACCCTGATCACCCGGGCCACCGAGCTCAAGGCGATGCTGCACCGCGGCGAGGATTACCGGCCCCTGCGCCACCGCACCCTGGCGATGATCTTCGAGAAGTCTTCCACCCGCACCCGGGTGTCCTTCGAGGTCGGCATGGCCCAGTTCGGGGGTCATGCCCTGTTCCTGTCGCCCCGAGACACCCAGCTTGGGCGGGGCGAGCCCATCGAGGACAGCGCCCGGGTCCTCTCGCGCATGGTGGATGCGGTGATGATCCGCACCTTCAGTCAGGAGACGGTGGAGCGCTTCGCCACCCACTCCAGGGTACCCGTGATCAACGGGCTGACCGACCGCTTCCACCCCTGCCAGTTGCTCGCCGACATGCAGACCTTCCAGGAGCACCGGGGCGACATCCGGGGGCGGCGGGTGGCCTGGATCGGGGACGGCAACAACATGTGCCAGTCCTACATGGAGGCCGCGCGCGTTTTCGACTTCCATCTGCGTATCGCCTGCCCCCCGGGTTTCGAGCCAGACGCCAACCTGCTGGCCATCGATCCGGGGCGATTCACGCTGGTTCGCGATCCGGCTCAGGCTGTCGAAGGGGCAGACCTGGTGGCCACCGATGTCTGGGCCAGCATGGGGCAGGAGGAGGAGCAGTCGCAGCGCAGGGCGGCGTTCACCCCCTTCCAGGTGACAGACGCGGTCATGTCCCACGCGGCACCGCAGGCGCTCTTCATGCATTGCCTGCCGGCCCACCGGGGTGAGGAGGTGGCCGCCTCCGTCATCGATGGTCCCCAATCCGTGGTTTGGGACGAGGCCGAGAATCGGCTCCATGCCCAGAAAGCCTTGCTCGAACTCCTGTTGGTGCCCAGGTCGTGACTCAAGGCGCCGGGCCGAGGGCGGGAATTGCGGCGGCGCAGTTGATCGCACCAAGCGAACACGTCGAATCCAGGTAGGACCGGTGCCCCCCCTCGCCGCCCCGTCGCTTGGCGCCCTCCTGATGGTCGCCATCGCGGCCGCCTCGCTCCTGCCCCCCGCCGCGCTGGCCGAGACGCGTTACGTGACGGATCGCCTTGAGGTGACTCTGCGCGCCGGCGAGAGTACCCGCTACAAGATCCTCCGCATGTTGCCCAGCGGCACGCCACTGGAGGTCCTCGGCGTCAACAAGTCCACCAACTATGCGCGGGTGCGCATCCAGGATGGCACCGTCGGCTTCGTGCTGGCTCAGGAACTGCAGGACGAGCCTGCGGCACGCAACCGATTGGCCGAGTTGGAGGAGCGGCTGGACACGCTGCGCCAAAAACCCGACGCACTCACCACCGAGCTCGCGAACCTCCAGGAGACCCACGCCGAGCTACGGGAGCGCTTCGCCGCCCTGGAGCGGGAAAAGCAGCAGCGGGAGCAGGAGCTCGCGACGATTCGCCACGCCTCGGCCAATGTGCTCGACATTACCAGCGATCGGGAACGCCTGCGCCTGCAGGTGGCGGAGCTCACCAGGGCGCGGGCGGACCTCGAGCAGGAGAACCGGGACCTGAAAAACCAGACCAATCAGCGCTGGTTCATGATCGGGGCCGGGGTCTTGGGGGGTGGCGTGCTCATAGGGTTGATCCTCCCCCACCTGCGCCTGGGACGCCGCAAGACCCCCTGGGGGACCCTCTGACCGCGCACTGAGCGCCGCCCGCTCACGCTGCTTCTGATCGCAATAGTGGGCACGTCGGGCGTCGCGTCCCTGAATGCCCCGGCCGCGGCAGGGAAGACGCAGGGTACCTTGTCGGCGTGCCAGGAGGGAGGCAGCGTCCGATACCCCGTCGAATCGACCTCAGCCGAGCCGTGAGAGATCCCGCACCGCCCCCCGGGCCGCGCTGGTCGTCAATGCGGCGTAGGCCTTAAGGGCGGTGGAGACCTCCCGCTGGCGGCCTGCCGGGCGCCAGGCCCCGGC